>NZ_DANC01000041.1:176498-188150 GCF_002499755.1 Methanoculleus sp. UBA291
GATCTCCCCCTTGAGCGCGGGGATATCGCGATCCACGACTGCCCAGATTTCATCGGAATCCACGCGGAAGTATGCGTGGACCAGAACGTTCCGAAGGCCGATTACCTGTTTCCAGGGAACGCCGGGAGAAGCACTTCGCAGGTCCGGGGGAAGGCGTGCGGCTGCTTCCCCGATGACCTGGAGGTGGTGGAGCATCCAGACCTGCACCAGTTCATCCTGCAAAAAAGCGTCCCTGCCCCTGATCGCATACCGCTCAATCTCATCGATTGCTTCCAGGATATCGAGGAGCCGCTCGTTTCCGTCCCTCATAACGGCACTGCCTCTTCGAGGACCCTCTTTTTGTATCGCTCCTTGAGCGCTGTCTCCGTCACCACATCCACCCGGCACCCAAGGGCATCCTCCAGGTCCTGGATAAGTGCGATGTGGTCGAGGAGGCTCCTGCCCGGCTCCATCTCCACGAGGAGGTCGAGGTCACTCTCCGGACCCGTCTCGCCGCGGGCGACCGAGCCGAAGACCCGCAGGTTCCTGGCACCGTGTCGCCCGGCTATTGCGAGGATCCTGGACCGCTTCTTCCGGATTAGATCCTGTGTGACGGGCATGGCTGTTCACCAAGTTCTATCGGAAGCCAGAGATATAAATTTGCCCCCTGACGATCATGCCGCAAAAAAACGCCGATAAAGCAGCCTTCGCTACGAAAACGGCCGACCGATGCCTCCCGAGAAAGTCAGGCCGATCCCCCCAGGACTACCTATAATCGTCGGTCATATTCCCGGGAGCCGGCGCTCCGGTCATCCGCAACCGCGAGTACTCCACCGCGAAGGTGAACTTAGTCGACGGGAACGGGAAAAGGGTCGGGATCGTCTCGCTCCAGTCCCCGCCGATCGCCGCGTTCGAGGCGAACGCCGTTGCGCTCATGAACAACACGGCCCTCGCGGCCGCGTTGCTCCCGGTAGGAACGAAGTTCCGTGGGAGCGGGAAAAGGGCTTCGACTCGCGACGGTTCATCAGAACCGGAGCGTGAGCACCGAAGGTGCGATTCGCGATGGGCGACGGAGCCATCCGGAACGGCCCCGCTGAGACCTACTACTGTCAGCCTCGGTGCCGCGACCCTTCGGGCGACGACTACGTCACCTTCACTGGAAAGACCGTCCTGATCCGGCCAGCGAGGGCGGCGCCTTCGCGTGCTTGGCTGAAGCAGTATCAGGACCAGATCCGGCTGTCGCTCCGGGGCCGCCTCCTCCCGGAGCAACGGGCGCGCGCAGTCCACCCGCCCCTTTTTCCGCTGAATATCACCCGAATCGCTCGATACCCGGACGGCCAAAAGAGAACCGTTAATATTGCCTGATGTCAAGATTCATAGTGAGTAACCATGATCACGTCCCCGTCCTGCGGTCCGATCCCCTCTCTCTTCGGGGGCGATCCATGCCGGTGAGGCAGGGGCTGATCCCCGCTGCGGGCGCAGGATCGCGCCTTGGGCCGTTCACGAACGCGATCCCCAAAGAGCTTCTCCCCGTTGGCGAGAAGGCGGTGATCGAGCACGTCGTCGAGGCGATGCACCTCGCCGGCATCACCGATATCGTCATCGTCGTCGCCCCGCACAAGCACGGCCTCTCCGACTACCTGGGTTCGGGCAAGCGCTTCGGCGTCGACTTCACCTACGTGGTCCAGGACGAGCGGCTGGGCCTCGCGAACGCCGTCGCCGCCGGGGAGCACGTCATCGACGGCACCTTTGCCGTCGTCCTCGGCGACAACTTCTTCTCCCCGAAGACGTTTCTTGCCGACCTCATCGACTACCACGTCGCCCACCGCCCCGAGACCACCGTCGGCGTCGCCCGGGTGGAGGACGTCACCCGCCACGGAATCATCCTCCCCGACGGCGACCGGGTCGTCGAGATGGTCGAAAAGCCCCAGCCGACGGCCGCCCCGAGCAGCCTCGGCGCCCTCGGCGCCTACGTCTTCGAGACGGGCGTCTTCGACGCCATCGCCCGGACCAAACCCGGCCACAAGGGCGAATATCAGCTCACCGACGCGATCCGGCTCGAGATCGCCGAGGGCCGGGATGTGCGTTACCGGGTCATCGACGGCATCCACATCGACGTCGGGACGCCCCGGGACCTGATGAGGGCGAACGAGTGGTACTTGAGGGAGAACGGGCACACGGGCGATATACCCTCAATCCCCGGCCGGAAAGTGGAAAGCAATCGGCGAGACGAGACGATCGGAGACAACCTCTAAAGAGCGTGCAACATGAAACTTATCGTAACGATCCCCGCATATAATGAAGAACGCTCCATTGGCGACGTTATCCGGGAGATCCCCCGCACAATAGATGAAATTGACCGGGTTGAGGTGCTCGTCATCGACGACGGCTCGACCGACAACACGGTGGAAGTCGCACGGAACGCCGGCGCCGACCACATCATCTTCCACAAGAGGAATCTCGGGCTCGCGAAGGCCTTCCGGGACGGCCTGAATGCCGCCATAGAACTCGGGGCCGACATCATCGTCAACACCGATGCCGACTTCCAGTACAACGGAACGGAGATACCGAAACTTCTTCAGCCCATCTTTGACGGAAAGGCGGATATCGTCATCGGCGACCGCCAGGTCGATACCCTCGACCACATGCCCCGCGGGAAGGTCTGGGGCAACAAACTCGCTACCTGGGTGACCCGGTGGGTGACCGGCTGGCCGGTCCGCGACGCTCAGACGGGTTTTCGTGCCTTCACCCGCGATGCCGCCTGCAGGATGAACCTCACCGGCGACTACACCTACGTGCAGGAGACCCTCATCCAGGCGGCGAACAAGAACCTGACCCTCGTCCAGGTGCCGGTGGAGTTCCGGAAGCGGGACGGGAATTCACGGTTGATCTCGAGCCTGTTCGGGTACGCCACCTCGGCCGGGAAGACAATAGCACGAAGTTTCCGGGACTACCACCCGATCCAGGTCTTCACCTGGATCGGGATCATCCTGATATTGGCCGGTCTGGCCGTAGGTTTCAGAGTCCTGACACATTATTTTGAGACCGGGATGGTAACGCCGTATCTCCCCTCAGCGGTCCTCACCACCGTGCTCGTCATCGTCGGGCTGCAGGCGATCGTCTTCGGTCTGCTCGCCGATATGATGAAGACGCAGAGGATGCTCACCGAGGAGATCCTGTACAGACTGAAGCGATGAAGAAAAATACGCTTATTAAACTTATATTAACAATAGGGCTATTTATAGCAATATTTTACAAAATAAATCCAGAGGAGATCATTGAAGTATTTTCGGAAATTGACCCTGGGTACGTCATAATAGCTATATCTTTTGTGCCGATACTCTATATCTTGAGAACATACCGATGGAAACTCTATCTGCGACACCTAGGAGTTGATACCCATTTTCCAAAATTATTAAAAACTCTAATGATCGGCCAATTTTATGGATTAATTACACCAGGGAAACTGGGCGAACTCGGCAGAGTGTATCACTTGCATGCGAGTAAAGCGGTGACGATTCCAACTGTTATTGCAGAAAAAATTGTTGACCTCTTTGTCCTTTCGGCCCTTGGCCTGACAACAGTCTTCATATTTTTTCCGAGTCAGGGGGTTATGATAAGCCTGCTCTTAGCGTTTCTGTGTATGCTCATTATTGGAGCGGGCATTTTGACAAACCGCAAATCTATTGGTTATGTTGTCAAACGTTTTGGGGTTACGGAGGAAGAGGTGGAGACCTATATTGCAAGCATCCTCTCTCTGTTTAAACATAAGCCTCTGGTGGGAGGGGTGTTGTTAACAACGGTCAGTTACTATGCAATAAATTATATTATTGGATATTTCGTATTACTCGCACTTGATGTGGATGTAATCGCAGTGATAACTATCCCGATCATCGTCCTTATTGGAAATATACCAATTACCATCTCCGGTTTAGGTCTAAGAGAGTCGGTTGGGACATTCTGTTTTGTCCTCCTAGGTATCGAGGGGATATACGGATTCTCGTTCTCACTCATCTTATTCGGAATAATCACTCTGATCCCCGGACTGATGGGGTACGTTTTATTCATGAGATCAGGCAGTTCAGATGCATGATATGTATGGACATTTAGATAAAATGCAGGCACATTATTGAGTTACAGATCCGAACGTGAGAACAATTACAGAGGAATAAGGTGATCAGAATGCCCAAGGAGTTTGATGGTGGGGGAAATTACTACAATAAGTATGAAAGTAATAATCCAGCCGTGCAGATGTTAATGCGGAAGTATTTCCAAGATTTGGATGGGCTCATCGTCCCAATAAAAGATAGAATTAACCTCGCACTCGAGATCGGATGTGGAGAGGGGTATGTTACTCAGCATATCCAGAACCTCGGTATCGCCATAGAAGGCACCGATATCTCAGAGAGAGTTATTAAAATCGCTCAACAAAGTCATCCTTCATTACGGTTCTCAGAATGCTCGGTTTACGACTTACAGTCGCTGGGTGGGACTTATGATCTCGTTCTGGCGAACGAAGTCTTAGAGCATCTGACCGATTACAACAGGGCCATTGAGGAAATGAAGAATGTTGCGAGAAAATATCTATTCTTTAGCGTACCAAATGAGCCATATTTCAGGTTTGGGAATATCCTGCGACTTAAATACCTGGAGAATTTCGGCAACACTCCAGGACATATCAACCATTGGTCATTACAGGACTTCGAAAAGCTCCTAATTAGTGCTGACCTAGATATAGTCGAGATTAAACCGTCGACTCTCTGGGTGATGGCGTTATGCGAGGTGGAGTGATCGACCGGAGGTTCGAATTTGAACATTATTATGAATGAAATCATAACCGAGTGCCGATACAGAGATGGTCTCCCAAACAGAAGAAAAGAATGGACATCTAAGCGGCAATGCGGGAGTATGATGCATATGGTAAAATCCGGAAGGATGGATATTCTACATCCACGGTCCTGAGGAGTTATGGTATGAAAAAATGTAAAGGTCAAATTACCGGCCTGCTCTCTCCGCTTCTTGAAAAACGGAGAATGAACGAGATCATGAAACATGTAGCAGGCAACATCATCCTTGATTATGGATGTGGTTACGGAAAACTTGCAGCGGCGTTCCCGGGAAAAACATACATTGGAATAGATATAGATAATTCAACCATAAAGTATGCTAGGAAACTGTACTCGGACAAGGAGAAGGTACAATTCCATGCTCTTGGTGATTTTAAATTCCAAGATCATAGATATGATTCCATAATTATGGCGGCCGTGATCGAACATCTAGATGAGCCTGCCCATACGTTGCAAAAACTGAAGAAGAATCTAACGGAGGGGGGGAGGATTATCATCACGACACCCACACCGCTAGCCAATGAGATCCTTAAATTGGGTTCAAAGTTCGGACTCTTCAGTAAGGAAGGGGTTGAGCAGCACCAAAGCCTGTTGAAGAAGCAGGATTTTGTCAATATCTCTCAGAAGACGGGTTTGACATTGAAATATTATGGTCAGTTTGAGATTGGCTTAAATCAAATTGTAGTGTATGAGAATATTACTGAAAACATCAAATTCTAAGAAAAGTCTCGAGCCCCGCTCGACTCACGGCGGGCTTCTGATTCTGGTAAAAGAGGGGAGGAGCGCTACCGAATTGTTCCGGAAGACGCGAGGGCGCTCATTTCGCCGACCGTCTGGTCCCGGTGACGTGCGAGCGAGTGTAGCGTGAAAGACGAATAGATTCTCACTACTCATCATCCATCACTTTGATTTTAACTTGCCGGGATGAAAGGATAGAGCGTTTTTTATTTAGCCAGAGGATCGTTTTCATTACGGAGATTTTACTGATGTTCCAGACTCGCAGTCATAATGGTCGTCGCCGTGAACGTGCTTCTGCCAGAGGAGCAGAGGTTAACGAAAGGAAGAAAATAGACGGCCGCGGGGTGACGAGAGGGAAGCTAAAGGTATTTTATGACTGAAAAAGAATGATCAAGCAGGAAGGTAGCGCTCAAACAATTGGGAGTGAACAGGAGATATCACCGTGAGATTCCAGCCGGAATACCTGAATTTAAGAACCAACAACGAGATCTACTACCTGATCGGGACCTTCTTCGCCCTTGTAGTGATCAAATCGATCCTCACAATGCCCATGCAAACGCCATGGATTTTTGCTGATGAGGCCGTGTATGACAATATTGCTCAGAATATCGTGCATGGCGAACTGTTCAGCGATCTCCTGTACTGTCAGACGTATCCGCCGGGATATTCGATACTTCTATCGACCGCCTACCTCTTCTCCGGTGATAAAACCGTAATATACCATATCATGCTGATCGTGAACAGCGTCCTCACCTCTTCGGTAATCTTCCCATCATATTACATCCTCAAAAAATACATCACGCAACAACAGGCCCTGCTTGGATCGCTGCTCATAGCGGTACTCCCTGCAGTAACGCTTTACACCTTCGTACTTATGAGTGAGAACCTCTTCATCCCGTTGACACTCTTCTCTATCTGGTTCCTGCATGAAGCCTTCGAACATAATTCGATAGGGTGGGGTTTTCTTGCAGGAATATCTATTTTCTATCTATATTTTACCAGGGAGACCGGCCTGGTCTTCTGCATTGCCTTGTTCGCGGCACTGGCGTTCTTCATCATCGGTATGGAGCGTGGAGAGAGACTCAAGGCGGTGAAGGATAAGACGGTGCTGCTCGGTTCTTTTGTGGTGCCGTTCCTCCTCTGGGGCATCTATAAGAGGGCTGTCGCAACCGGGCCATCCCTTTATAGCACGGGAGCTTATGTCAGCACACTTGTCGAAGCCATCTCGGATATCGAACTGTTCGTGACCATCTCCACCCTCGTGCTGCACGAGATCGAGTACCTGGCATTGTCCGGGTATATCTTCGTGTTTGTGATCGCGCTGGCCTTCATCGCTGGAGCCCTTAAACGTAGCATCCCGGGCCCCGGTGTCCATCTCCGGCAGTTCTGTCCGGAGAAGGCTCCGGCCTTGCGGGCGGTCATCGTGTATTGCCTGACCTTCAGTGCCGGGCTGCTGGTGATCACGGTTACGCATATGCAGATGATCTATACCACAGGCGACCAGTATTACGCCATCTTCGGGCGCTACCTGGACCCGGTCGTTCCGGTCCTATTTTTGTTCGGGATACTTGCCACCGGATATCTGCGTGCAAGCGGCTCTTCATTGTCGCACGAGAACCGGAAGGCAGGGAAGCTCTTTCTGGTTCCCGGTCTCGTGCTGGTATCGATCATGGCGGTTTCGCTGCCGCACACCTACTACAAGTTCCCGAATATGTTCGGGATCAACTACCTTCCCTATCTTCAGGAGTATGTGCCTTTTGCCGGCATCATGCTCCTCCTTGCGGTTGTCTGCGTCGTCGTACCATCCGCACTGCTGAACCACCCTCACGGTTTCCTCACCGTTATCGGGCTGTTCATCATCGGATCGGTCCTGTTGACCGTTCCCACGTACAGCGCAGAGGTAGCATTCTCCGACCACATAGAGAACGTGAACCAGATCGGACGCTACCTGCAGGAGCACGCGTCCCCGGGGAGTACCGTGATGGTGGACCCCGTGGCGTTCGACCGGGGGTGGTACCCCGTCGGGTGGTTCTCCACGACCTTCTGGTCTCCGGGAGAGTTAACCGTACTGCCGATCGAGGAGAGCTTTTTAGCGGAATCCGATTACCTTGTCTCAAACAGTTCCCTGGACTACCCTGTTGCGAGCCGGTCCCGCGACGGGTATACTCTCTACGCCACCGGCCGAGTGACCGGAACCTGAAGGAGAGAGCAGAAACCGTCGGGCAATTTTCCTGCCGGGCCGGACTTTTTCGTGAAGACAGAGGCCTCGCTGTCATCGCTTACGTTCGGATGCCGTTCGCCATCGCAACAACAGAGTCGCCGCAAAAAAACTCCTGTAAGGCCCGGGGGTTCCCCGGCGAACCATCGACAATCCGTTTCACATCCTGGTTCGCCCCGTAAACCGAACTCAAGGCAGGGCGCAATCCGGTGGAAACCCGTTCCAGGGGATGGACCGACCAGGACCCTGTCTCCCCTATAACGTTCACCGGCAACGAGGAAGATTTAGGCACATGAGACTTTCCCGGGAGGGACGATGCCGCCGCTACCGGGTTTCATCGCGAAGGACGAAACCGCATATTCTCGCCCGCGAACAGGAATAGGACAACGAATCCAGGGGTGTCGTCGTTAAAAAGAAGATCCCCGGGAGAGATGCTCCCCGGGGGATTTGGGGTTCTTCCTTCCCGTGGGAAGGGGGTGATTACTTCTCTCCTCTACACCCCTGAGGTGTTCACGGTTCCTCCGTCGGTTCCACTGTCGGTTCCACTGTCGGTTCTGCCGTGGGTTCCGTCACGGTGACGTTCGCCTCAACTTCCGGATCGTAGTCGCCCTCAGCGCCGGTCAACCCAACCAGTACAGTGGACAACACCGTGGACCCCGTAACCGTCACCGGTACCCCACACACCTTATCCGAGCCCTCGAATAGACGCAATTCGGTTCCTGTGACTTCTGTGGCGGAGAAATTGAGTGCGTCTCCCGTCGAATCGAAGACAAGGATCTTGCTGCTATCCTTATAAGTCAGGGAACCATCGTTTGCAGGTACAAACGTGAGCCGGCCGTACTGGTCTGTCGCCCAGATGTAGACAGACTCATTCTCCGTAATGTCAAGAGAGATGCTGTCGAGCCGGGTCTTACCTGCCCAATCTTCAGCAACGTAATAATCGGAGGTGGCAGTCGGATCTTCCGCGCTTATGCTGATGCTAAGCGTGTCGCTCACAACCGCGTCACCACCAGTCGGTGCGGTTACCTCGACGGTAAAGGGACCGAGATTCCCTGCGGAACTCGAAGCGTCAATGGTGACGATACCAGGGTTACCGTTTTTCTCAACCGTAACAATGCACTCAGACTGATTACCAGTGATTTCCCATATCAAATCGCTCCAGTCATACCCAACCTCGTTACCATCGGCACCATATGCTATTACATCAAGCGCGATCGTATTGTCGCTCGCGCCGAGGATAACCCATGCCGGCTTGTCGCCTGTCAGGTCTGCTCTGTAAGACTCGTTACCGCTCGGTGTTACATTTGCTGCCTGGCCCTGGATCTTGATACGGTCGATTACATTGCCAACAGTCAACGCAAAGTCGGTATTCGCAGTCGCAGTACCGGAGTCGACGGAGATCGTGGCCGTGCACGAGGCATTAGCCTGTAATGTGAAGGTCAGGTTTGAGCCGTCGGCGGCTATATCACCCATAGTGACATTGACGGTGGACGGGTCGGAGTTCACACTCACAGTCATACCGGAAATGTTGACAAGCGCATCGTACTGGTCGTATCCGCATACGGTGATGTCAGAAGTCTGTGCTCCCCTGGTAACGCTGGCGCTGGCCGGGGAGAGCGTGATGCTCGTCAGTTCTCTCGCCGGGTTGAGAACAAACGCCTTTTCGGCTAATGTCTCACCGCCCTTGACGATCTTGAGCGTGTAGTCTCCCGGGTCCGCAACGGTGCTGTTCAGCTGGATCGCCGCTATAACGTCGGTGCCTGAAGCACTGGTGTACTGCCCATACCCTTCCTTAGTCGCATCGGCTTTTGCCCAATCGACCGCGAAGTTGCCTGTCACATCGCCTGTGGTGTTGTAGACTTTAACCATGTCCGTTCCCGTAGTGGCTTCCAGGGACATCGTGTTGCCGTACTGGTCGATGAACTCTACCGGCATGTAAGCCACGGCATCTTCTTTAGCCCACTCATTGTGTTCGCTGACTAGGTCTCCCAGGGTGGCGTAGGTAATCGTTCCCGCAGGCTTCACCGTGAACGACACCGGGAGATTGGCACCCTCGCTCTCAACAATGCGGATTTCGGCCTTACCTTCGGCAACACCCGCGATATTGAGTGCGATAACATTGTTGACACCATCGGTGACGTTTCCAACGTTAATCCGCGCGTTGGACGTAGATACCTCTACCTTGCCCTCCGGGACCAGGAGCTCTTCCCCATGCATATTCCGGAAGGTAAGGTTCTTCGTGATCGTAGATCCGACAGTTACCTCGTTCTCCCCGATCTCTTCAAGTTCAATCGAGGTGACGGTGGTGTTAAGAGTGGTGTTCACGGTCACTGCAAGCGCTGAGACGGCATTCGCATAGTTTTCGCCGACATAGGCAATAAATGTGTAATTGCCTGCGACATACGTCTTGACGGTGACATAGATGCCGTCGTCAAGTGTAGCACCTTCAGGTCCGGCTTTGAGCCAGATGTCGTCCGATGTAGCACCTTCAGGCCAGGCGGTCACATTGAACTTCAGATCGCCCTCGTTAAATGCTGCGCCCTTGTTCGCGGTAACCCTATCGGAGACGAACGGTTCCAAATTGGTGCCTGTAACGTTCGTTGAACCATTAAATGTAACATTGATGCTGGTCAACTCAGCAGCGCCGACAATCAGGGTCAGAGTCTGCTGCAGGTTCAGATTATCGCCGTACGCTGCCGTTACCTCGTAGGTGCCGGCCCCGTCAGGCGTAAGATTGAGGGTGTCGCTACCATTTATGGGGTAACCGCTGATGGAAGCCTTGTTTCTATCGACCATCCACCTGATATCATCAGCGCCGACCTTCATCGTGGTGTTGAACTGGTCCGTCACCCGGACGGTGAAGTTTGCAGTATTCTGTGCCGGCATCGAAGTCTTATCGGCGGTCAGTTCGAGTGCGGCAGCAACCCGCGTCTCTTTCGCCCCGACGGTATACTCAAGGTCGGTGTCAAGGACTGTTCCGTCCTTCTTGATCGTGACGTTCAGATTATAACCCTCGTTGAGGGGCAGATCTGGCCTGAGGGTAACGTTGTTGTAACCGACAGTATACGTGTATTCGCTATCCATCAGCGGACGGAGTTCCACGGTCCCGACCGCGACCGTTGCAGTTGTCTTCGCCATGGTGGTTGCATTGACTGCAATCGGGTCGCCATACTGGTCAAGCGCCTTGAACTCAATGACGGTTCGCTGCCCCGCCGGGACCGCTGGGACCCCCGTGGTCACCTTCACGATTTTTGTGAGGGTCGGGTCGGCAATCCTTGCCATGAAGGAAACTTCAGCAAAGGCCGCCCAGTCGGCAGATAAGTCGTAGGTCCGTGCATCCTCAAGAGTAAGACCTTCGTCAAGGGCAAACGCCGTCGTCAGTCCATCGAGACTTCCCGCGACATAGGTCGCATTCAGGGTGGCCGCAGCCGCGCTGAGATTGATGACCTTCTCTTCGAGGTCGGCTTCTTTGATCCCGGTGCCTTCCGCGAACGTCACGTTGATGTGCGTAGCATTGACCGCCGTAACATTGGCGACGATAAACGGCGCTTCTCCTACGGTGACGTTCACCCTGGCCGTCAGATTACCGGGGTTGGTGATGCCGATCGGGATGGTGAGGTTGCCTTCAAGTGTCTGGGTGCCCACCTCTGTTGCGCTGTAGACGCCTTCGGCCGCGGTCCAGTCGATTCCGACCTCCTCGACCTCACTGTTGCTCAGAGTAACGTTAACCCGGGCGGGGAGACCGATCTTGTCGAACGTCGTGTTAAAGGCAACAGATATGTCGGCGATCTCGTCAACTGCCGTAACGCTGGGCACTACGGGCGCGCCTGTAACCGGCACGAACACCGGTGTGTCACCCTTCGCAGTAAG
>NZ_DANC01000041.1:188361-188576 GCF_002499755.1 Methanoculleus sp. UBA291
CCCGACTTCGCGGACAACGCCGGGCTCACCGTTTAAGACGACGGGTATGTCACCCTTCAGCCCCCAGTAGAACCGCTCAGTCGAACCGTCAGGGTTCTTGATGAACCACTCGAGGTTGCCTTTGAGGCCGCCTTCTTTGACTTCGCGGACAACGCCAGCCTGACCATTTAAGACGACGGGTGTGTCACCCTTCGCAGTAAGCCCCCAGCAGAACG
>NZ_DANC01000012.1:0-4087 GCF_002499755.1 Methanoculleus sp. UBA291
ATTGCCGGCGCTTTCCGCCGTCTGCTGAAGGCGGGGCGTCTCCTCCCCGGTGGGAGGGGCGGAGCCTGCGGACGTCGTCCCCGGCGTATCGGTGCATCCGGCGACGATGCCGCCGAGCGCGACGATCAAAGCCAGGATCGCTGCGTTGATACCGTCTCTGCTCATACGGCGCGTTATGATGTTTCGGATAGTTATATCTTTGCGTTTATCGTGGCTGTTTGACGTTTGCTCCCGTGATCGCGAGTGTCGGGGCGGCGGAAAGAAGATCTCCGCACGAATTGTCTCAAAAATGGTTTGGGGAATCAGGCAACGGGTGCGGGCTGCCCCAGGGAAACATTGCTTTTCAGCCGTTTGATGAAGAGTCGCGCCCAGACGTGTGCAACAATACCGCCCGCAGTCTGTCCGGCGACAATCCCCCACCAGACCCCATATTCCCCGAAACCGAAGGGGATGGCAAGCAGGTACGCAAAGAGCCCGATGAAGACCACCTCTCGAAGGACCGCCAGAATCAGTGCGGTCACCCCGTCTCCTGCGGCCTGGAAGATTGAACTCGACATAACTCCGGGAGCCATGAAGATGTAGAAGAGGCACATCGACTGGAGGAATGCCGTGATTGCGGGGGCAAGGTGTGCGCTATCCGGAGAGTACGAGAATAACGCGGCAATCACCGGAGCAAGGATACCGGAGAGGATACCGGTGGCTATCGCGACGCCGACTCCGACCTTTGTCGCGTATGTGTGCGTAATCGCCACGTTCTCAGGCTGTTTCGCTCCGAATGCGGCCCCCGCAACGGTGACGACGGCCGCGCCGACCGCTATGATCGGGACGGTCGCGATCATCACGATCCGCCACCCGGCGCTGTAGACCGCGACTGCATCGGTCCCGGAGACGGCGACCAGGATACCGTTGATGATGATGGTGACGCTCGATATCAGGAGCATCTCAAGGCTGGCGGGCAGTCCGACCTGCAGGATGGCGGCGTGCACGCGCCATTCGTGGGTGAAGTTTTTCCACGAGAGGGTGAGGTAGGTGTCCCTTTTTACGAGGAACCAGTAGAGCATGATGGCGGTGACTGTGGCCATCGAGATCACCGTTGCCCACCCGGCTCCGGCGATGCCCAGACCAAAGGTATAGATCAGGATCGGGTCGAGGATCGCGTTGAGGACTGCGGAGGCGCTCATGGCATACATGGTCCGCTTCACGTCGCCCTCCGCACGGAGGAGACCGTAGGCGACGCTGTTGAAGAGCATGAGGACGGTGCCTGCAAAGAGGGCCTCCCCGTAATCGACTGCAAGGCCGGTGGTTTCTCCGGCGCCGATCACGAGGAGCAGGGGCTCGAGGAAGAAGACCAGAAGGATGGTCAGGACGATGGAAATTACGCCGGTGAGGACCATCGCATGCATCGCAGCGTTGTCCGCTCGAGCCTTGTTCCTGGATCCGATGCACCGGGCGATGACTGAGGTCGCCCCGGCTCCAAGACCGTTCCCGATGCCGATGAGGATCATGAACAACGGGGTGACGAACCCGACGGCGGCAAGTGCGTCGTCGCCGAGGCCCGCCACCCAGACGGAGTTGATCAGGTGGTAGAGCGACATGAGGAGCATCGCGACGATCATCGGTCCCGAGAGTTTGAGGATCGCGTTCTTCGGGTCGCCGGTCATGATGGCGACACCGGTGTGGGCGGCGGTCTCCTGGCGGGACGGGTCACGCGACGTCATGATCGACCTCTACCTCTCCGCATATCCGGATCTGTTCGATGCTGTTTTTTGCGAGCCTGTACACATCTTCGTGTAACCGGGCGCGTTCTGCCTCAGACAGCCCCGCCGAGATCAGGTTCTCCCATGCCCGCTCGATCTCGATGATTGCGGGCAGGGTCGCGTTCCCCTTCTTCGTCAGGGCGAGGAAATACCTGCGACGGTTCCGGGGATCGGGAGAACGGCGGACGAATCCTCCATCTTCGAGTTTCTTTACGGCCCGGGCAACCGTTCCCTTGTCGATATGCGCCTGCTCGGCGATCTCATCCTGGGTTATGTCGGGTCGGTGCGCTATGTGGAAGAGAAACGGGAACTGACCCGCTGTGAGACCGAGGCCTCTCGCTTCGTTGTTCTGGTAGATTGCATGCAGCCGGTGAATGATGGAGATGAGTCCCGCAAAGGGGATCTCCGGCGGCAGCAGTTCACGATCTGGTGGACAGTTCATGTTGAATGTAGTCTCGTGCGAACGACGATTGTCGATCGGTAAAGCATTCCTCCCTATTCTCAGGTGTGACGGCCGGAGGGATAATTGTTGTTGGTGCAACAGTTGTATAGTCAACAAAACCTCCTTTGCCGTGTCTTTCTTCTGTCCACAACGGGGCCTAAGAGGTTAAACGACAAAAATTATTGCAGTTCCCGGTCGGGCGCGCCGGCACAGGGGAGCAAAAGACGATCAAACATAAGAAGGCCAGGGCCGAGACCTCGAACGGGCAGAGTATCGGAGCAGGGGCACCATTGGTCATGAGGATGTAGTTGCGCGGCTAGAGTGGTTGAGAACGCGTCCTATCAATGAGCAGAGGATCAGACGAGAGGAACTGGGCGACACCGAGCGCGATATCATTGAGGACTACTGCCAGATCGAGGGGGAGATCATCCTCGTTCCGTAAGTGGTAGAGGAGTGAAATGAGCGCGCGGAATTAAACCCTGTCTCTCCCACGTGGGATGAAACCCCGGAATACATCTAATTTTCCGCCGAGATTTTCCGGATTGGACCGAAAATTTTAAGCTTCCGCCCGCTATAATCCGTATCATGGTTCAATCAGATGTTAAAGAGGGCAACCCAAAAGGGAAACGCAGGAGGAAGTATATCCCCGGATTGGCGTGTCTAAAGTTCGTACCTGACGAGTACTGGAGCCCGGAGGAGGCACAAAGACTCTACGAAGGACCGCCTCATTCTCCCGTCCGGCAGGACACCATCTGTTTCGAGGACTGCATCGGGGGAATGGAGCGGATGCCTCCGGAGAGTGTGGACCTGGTCGTCGCGGATCCTCCGTTCGGTATTGACTTCTCAGGCAAAGAGTCGGTTTACAACAGAAACGGGGATTTGGTGGTAGACTCGTATCATGAAATCGATGCCGACTATGGGGAGTTCACGGAACAGTGGATGGCATCGTTGCAGAAGGTCATGAAACCACATGCGACAGCCTATGTTTTCAGTGGATGGAACCACCTCGAAGACGTTCTGCGGGGGGCACGGCTCAGCGGTCTCACCACGATCAATCACATCATCTGGAAGTATCAGTTCGGGGTCTTTACAAAGAAAAAATACGTAACAAGCCATTATCACGTCTTATTGCTTGCCAAAGATCCAAACAAATACTACTTCAACAAAATAGAACATTATCCACTGGATGTCTGGGACATTAACCGGAAGTATAAAGCCGGAGAAGTCAAGAACGGCACGACGTTGCCCCTTGAAGTAGTCAGGCAATGCATCGAGTTCAGTTCCAAACCGGGCGATCTGGTATTCGATCCCTTCATGGGAATGGGGACCACTGCAGTTGCTGCAAAATCTGTCTGGCGGCGTTTCTTCGGATTTGAGAGAAACGAATTAATGCAACCCGTTATTGAAGAACGGATAGATTCTGTAACTCCCGGACAGGATTACACGACCCTTCAAGAGCTGAGAAGGAAAAACATCGAAAAGGCAAAAGAAAAATACCCGTTGGCAGTTAAATACTTGACAAAGGCGGGTGTGCGAATAGATGCGGAGTCCTGAAGAAGAGGCGGCACTGATTGTAGAGGCATTGTTTGAGGACTATGGAACGGGTGGAATCACACGGGGAGAATGTCGCGGGGTAGACGGAAGAGAGGCTATCCTGGAGATGAAGGAAGCAGGTTTTCCCGGCTGGCAAGAACTAGAATGGGCGGGGTTTCATGTCAAGTTTCTCGTCCAGAAGATGTGTAGAGAAAAACTCAACGGCGAGGTCCAAGTATACGATCTTGATAAAAAGAGACACCTCGTAAGGGGCGATTACGTATGGGACACTCGATTCCATGTATACGATAAATCAGACCAAATCCCTCTAGTGGATCATTGCACCTTATTTTGC
>NZ_DANC01000033.1:0-31499 GCF_002499755.1 Methanoculleus sp. UBA291
GTCTGGACCTCCGGCCGGGTCCTCGACGAGCGCTTCCAGGCACTCGGCGAGGACCCGGCCGGAGGTCCAGACCCTCTGGGCGGCCTCCCCTTTTCCCCAGCGGACGTAGTCGGCGAGGTCGAGGTCTTCCGCGAGCCCCCTGAGCCGGGTCATATTCACCAGGTTCATCTTCCGGTTGGTGATCGCGCCTTTATCGTGCACCCCGCCCATGACGACCGCCTCCACGACGACCACGTTGATGACCGCATCGCCGAGGGTGGCAAGAGCGTCCATGTGGGTCTCGGGGGGAAGGCCCGCCTCCAGGGTGTACGCGAGGCGGGTGAGCGCCCGCTCAAGAAGTGCGTGGTCATTGAAGGTGTAGCCGATCCGCTCCTCAATCTCTGCCGGATCGTGGCCGGCGTCACTGTGGCGCATAAAAAAGAGGGGGTTACTCCACGACTTCGGCCTTCTCGATCCGGACGGGCGTCTTTGGCTTGTCGGAAGAGCTCGTCTTCACCTTCGCAATCTTGTCGATGATGTCCATCCCCTCAACCACCTCGCCAAAGACCGGGTGGGCGCTCGGCGTCTTGGGGTTGTCCCAGTCGAGGAAGTCGTTGTTCACCAGGTTGATGAAGAACTGGCTGCCGCCGCTGTTCGGGCGGCCGGTGTTCGCCATGGCGATCGTCCCGCGGGCGTTCGAATGGCCCTTCACGAACTCGTCGGTGATGGTGTAGCCCGGGCCGCCTGTCCCGGTGCCGGTCGGGTCGCCGCCCTGGATCATGAACCCGGCGATCACCCGGTGGAAGATCGTGCCGTCATAGAATCCGGATCTCGCCAGTTTTGCAAAGTTCCCCGCAGTCACGGGCATGTCGTCGTAAAGGCGAATCGTAATATCTCCCATGGTCGTGTGGAGCACGACCTGCGTTCCATTCGTCTGGTCAGTCATAAGAAAATCTCCGTAAGGTATTGTCCGCCGTTGCTACTTATATGATATGCGGGGGTATGCCCCCTCACGCACCGGTCTCCTCACCGGGGTAGAACGGACATTCATACCCCGTGCAGTCCTGGTTTATGGTGGCGTACTCGCACGCGATATGTTCCGTCACCGGGAGATGGATATCGCACTTCTCGGCGAGGAACTTCACCGCCTCGCCGATCGCGAGCCACGAGTCCCGCTTGCAGCAGCGCGGCCCGCCGCTTACGGCAATCGCCGTCAGGCTCCGCGCCGTCATCTGGTTCGAGAGCGACCACTCCTCCTTCTTCAGCGGGCCGGAGTGCGTGATCAGGCTCATGAAGATCCCGGTGCCGATCGCCGCGCCGCAGGTCCCGTGGGTGCCGCAGAAGGCTGGCTGGACGGCTTCGGCCCGCTTCCTCGCCTGCCGGAGCGCCGGGTCCTTCTTCTCCGGGCTCCCCCGGTGGTTGTAGTATGCCGCGATCAGGACGGCCGGCACGAGAAAGTGGTGCTCCGGGCCGTGGAGGCTGATCTGGGGACGCTGCATGATCCTGCAGGCGATTGCGAGCGGGTCCTCGAGCGTCGTCGTCCTGCAGACCTGCTCGATCAGGTCGAGGTTCGAGAGCGCGCGGTCGGCCCCGGAGAGGGTGTCCTCCCCCTGCGGTGCCTTCTCCGGTCCTTTTTCACGCGGGACGAGGTTCTTTCTGCAGGCCGTGCAGGCCTTCTCCTGGTCCATGGATACTCCTGGCGCCGGATCTCGCATAAGAGTTTCGGGGCCGGTTCCCATCCGCCAGTAAACCACAATGTTTTAACAATAACAGCAAGTAAAAGTGTTTTATACCGAAAGCCACAATGTATACCCATGTACTCCGGAGCAAACGTCAACCCGGACCCCGGCCGGGAGATTCCCTTACCCCCCTGTTCAGCCCTCATAACCGGGGGTCTCCCCGGATGAGCGACCGGACACCGGTCTTCATCATCACCGGCGAGCAGGGCCAGTGCAAGACGACGTTCCTGCACCTGGTTCTCGGGTTCACCGTCGGGCTGAACGTGCGGGTCCGGGGCGTGATCTCTCCCGGCTACGTGCGGGACGGGCGGAGGTCGGGGTTCGCCCTCATCGACCTCGCCACCGGTGAGGTCGAGGAACTCTCCTCAATCGACCCCGATCCCCGGTGCGAGATTCACGGCCGGTTCTACTTCCGGCCCGAAGGGCTCGCGTTCGGCCGCCGGGCGCTCGCGCCGCCGGACCCCCGGGAGACCGATCTTGTGGTCATCGACGAGGTGGGAAGGTTCGAGCTCCAGGGTGAGGTTTGGGCGGAGCAGATCGACCGGCTGCTCGCGCACCCCCATCCCCCCATGATCTGGACTGTCCGGCGCCGGCTCCTCAATACGGTCATCGAGCGCTGGAAGATCGCAAACCCCGTCGTGGTGGACGTCGGGACGGCAAGCGTGATGGCGACGGCAGGCGACGTGATGGATGCCGTCTGGGAGTGGCGGGAGGCGCAGACGGCCTCCGGGGCTCCAGATTTCCCGCTCCCCGGGGGCCGCATCGCCGGCGATCCCCCGCTGCTTGCGGATGCAGCCGCCGGAGCCTCGCCAAACGCCCCGGTAATTCTCCGGCGATGCTATGGCCCGGAGGAGTGATGCGCTCAGGGCTGCTGCCCGTCCCGGATCGCCCCAATCACCACCCCCACGAGCCGCTCGATCTCGTCGAACCGCGGCTCCGCCATGCCGTTCTTCACGATCCCGCACCCGGTCGCGACGACGTGCAGGTCCGGCTCGACCCCGATCTCCCGGAGTTTTTTGAGCGCACAGGTGTCTTCGCAGCCGTCCAGCGCGAGGACACGCCCCGCGGAGCGTGTCGCCTCCTCGAGCGAGGCCGGCGGGCGGTTTGCCGGGAGCAACGCCTCCACGGATTCCGGGTACCGCTGCCAGACCACCATGCCTGCCCGGGCGGTCAACTTCCCGGTGTTCGAGAGGCCTGAACACGTGACGAGGGTGACGGGCTCCGCCACGGACTCACTCCAGCTCAAGGGCTTTTGCGGCCGCCCGCCCGATCAGTTCCGGCGGGATTGCCTCGTACTCCTCGCCGTTGTAGCAGAGCGTCCGGCACTCCGCGTCTCCCCCGCAGGAGTCGCAGGATGCACAGGAGCAGGATGCGGCAGTCACCTCGACCCCCGCGAGAAGTTCCTCGATCGGCACCCCGTTGAAGAGGAGAGCCTCCGAACCGGCGGGGGCATCATCGGGGAGGACGGTCTCATCCACCCGGACGCTGATCCCCTCCATCTCGAGGAGCATCCGGATCTCCGCGAGAACGGCCGAGAGCGTCATTCCGGTCTCCTCAAACTCTTCGGCGGTCTTCTCGATCTCGTTCCCGATGTGCTTCCATTCGATGACGAGTTCCTTCTTCATGGTATCATCTTGGGAATCGACGGGACATCTTTCTGTCGCCTCTCCGCCATGCCACCGGTCCCGGAGCCGGGGGGCAGCGTTCAGCATCGCAGGTGATCGTCTCTGCAGACGTCTTCACCGCGGACATTCTCCTCATTCCCGGCGGCCCAGACCCGTCTCCGGTCGGGCCCGACTCAGGAGACGCCAGATCCCGACCAGCGCGATCATATTCATATATTTGAATATACCAATTTGTGGATATGCAGGGGAGGATAAAACTGCTGAAAGCTCTCGCCGACGAGACGCGGATAAAGATCGTCCAATGCCTGATGGACGGCGAGCGATGTGCGTGTACACTCGTGCCGGCCGTCGGAAAGGCACAGCCGACGGTTTCGCAGCATCTCAGGGTCCTGGAGGAGGCCGGGGTTCTCGAGTCGCGGAGGGACGGTGTGAACATCTGGTACAGGATCAGGTCGGGCCAGGCGGTCCAGATCCTGGAGATCCTCGATATTCAGAAGATTGAAGTACCGATTTCCTGTGGGGGATCACCATGACGAACAATGGTGTGAGAGTATTCGAAGGAGCGGTCTCCTGTTCGGGATCTCCACGCCAGGAGATGGAAGCGAGATGAGCACCGCATCATCAACATCCGATACCGATACGGTTACCCTGCAGATTCAGGGGATGGACTGCACCTGCAACGCCGACCTGCTCGCCCGGAAACTGGACGCCCTTGCCGGCGTCCGGGGCCACGAGATTACGCCGGTCACCGGCCAGGCCCGGATCACCTACGATCCCGCGATCGTCAGTGTCCAGGAGATCATCCGCACCGTCGCTGAGACGGGGATGACCGCCTCGCAGGTGCGGAGCGAGGGGCGGAAGAGCACCTGGTGGCGTGAGCCGCAACAGCTCGCCCTCTACGGGAGCTTCCTCACCGCGGTGATCGCCTTCGCCGCGGGATACCTCGGGACGTCGCTCACCATCGTGAACGGGCTCTACCTGCTCGCCGTGCTCATCGGCGTCTACTACCCGGCACGAAAGGCGCTGATCGCGCTCAAGAACCTGACGCCGACGATCCACCTGCTCATGCTGATCGGCTCTGTCGGCGCGATGGCGCTCGGACTCTGGGGGGAGGCCGCGGTCCTGATCATCGTCTACTCGCTCGGCGACGTCCTCGAGTCCTACGCCGTGGATAAAGCCCGGGGTGCGATCCGGTCGCTCATGGCGCTCGTGCCGAAAGAAGCGCTGGTCCGGCGCAACGGCCGCGAGACCATCTGTGCGGTCGAGACGATCAGCGTCGGCGAAGTCGTGATCGTCCGACCGGGCGAGCGGGTGCCGGTCGACGGCACGGTCGTCGCGGGGTCGTCGTATGTCGACCAGGCAGCGGTCACGGGAGAACCGGTTCCCGTGCACCGCGGCCCCGGCGAGGACGTTTTCGCCGGGACGATCAACCAGAACGGGTCACTCGAGGTCCGGGTCACAAAACCGGCGTCCGAAACGATGCTCTCCCGGATCATCCTCTCGGTCGAGGAGGCGCAGGCGAAACGGACATCATACCAGCGATTTTCGGACTCCTTCGGGAAGTGGTACACGCCGGTCATGTTCGTCCTCGGGGTGCTGGTCGCCACCGTGCCGCCGCTCTTCTTCGGTGCCGAGTGGTACCCGTTCATCTACCGCGGGCTCGTCGTCTTCGTGGTCTCGTGCTCCTGCGGCCTTGCGCTCTCCGTGCCCGTCGCGGTGGTGGGCGCAATGGCGAACGCTGCAAAGCAGGGAACCGTCTTCAAGGGCGGCGCCTACCTTGAGACCATCGAGACGGTGAAGGCGATCGCGTTCGACAAGACCGGGACCCTGACCATCGGACGGCCCGCGGTCACGGATGTCGTGACCTTTGACGATCTCACCGGGGATGAACTGCTCGACCTTGCCGCCTGCATCGAGTCGCGGTCAGGCCACCCCCTCGCGGCCGCGATCGTCCGGAAGGCTCGCGAGAGCGGGACGTTCTCGGGTCGGCCGGCCGTTCAGTTCGAGGAGACGGCCGGGCGCGGGGTCGCGGCGACGGTGGACGGCCAGGCATGCCGCATCGGCAGCCCCCGCGCCATGCTCGAAGAGGGTATCGAGATCGGTCACGCGGAGGAGACGATCGCCCGGATCGAGGGTGAAGGCCGGACCGTGGTCCTGGTCAGCCGCGACGGGACGCTCGCCGGCCTGGTCGCGATCGCCGATGAGGTGCGGCCCGGCGCTGTCGAGGCCTTGCAGCGGTTAAAACACGCCGGTGTCCGGACCGTGATGTTGACCGGGGACAACGAGCGGAGCGCCCGGGCCATCGCACAGCGTGTCGGTGTGGATGAATACCGGGCGCAGCTCCTGCCGACGGATAAGGTCGACGTGGTGCGGCAGTTGAGAGAGCGGTACGGTGCAGTGGCCATGGTCGGCGACGGCATCAACGACGCACCGGCCATGGCCGCCGCGGACGTCGGCATCGCGATGGGCGCGGCAGGCACGGACATCGCGATCGAGGCCGGCGACGTGGTGCTGATGTCCGACGACCTCGGGAAACTGGCGTATGTGCGTGAACTCTCGCACCGAACGGTCACCGTGATCCGGCAGAACATCGCCGTCTCGCTGATCAACGTCGCGTTCATGGTCGTGGCGGCCCTGCTCGGCTACCTCGGGCTGGTCACGGGCCTGCTCCTGAACGAGGGGAGCGCGGTCTTCGTGATCTTGAACGCCCTGCGTCTGTTGACGTGGCGGAGCGGTGCCGAACCTGAGAGCCCCGCTGTTGCCCAAATAGGGGCTCCCGCCATTCCGACTGCAGCGCAGGCGACGGCGACTGTTGGCTGCTGTTCCTGTGCCGCTCCTGCGGGCGATGTGCTACCCGTTCCTTCAACGGCCGGAGCCGGTTGCTGTTCGTGCGGAGAGCCGCAGATCTCCGTCGCCGCCGGGGCGACAGGTTCGTGCTGTTCCGGCGCGGAGGACGTTGGTGCGGCATCGACGGCGACAGCCTCCCCGGGGGCCGGATGTTCCTGCGGTGATACGTCGCTCGACTGGGATTTGCCGACCTCAATCCTCGTCGAGACAGAAGGTTGCTGTTGTTGCGGAGAGCCTGCCGACGAGGTGCTGCCTCCAGCCCCCATCCCCGGCAACGGTTCCGGATCGTCCGGTCCTGCGACCGCGACGTTCCGGCTCGAAGGGCTCGGTTGCGCCTGTGAGGGGCAGATGGTCGAGAGACGGGTGAAGGCCCTGAAGGGGGTGACCACTTTCACCCTGAATGGGATCACGAACCAGCTGAAGGTCGCCTACGACCCGGCCGCTGTCTCGGTCGACGATATCGTGATGGCGGTGAAGAAGGCGGGCGTGACCGCGGTCCCTGGGGACCGGCGCTGATTGCAGTTACACGGACCAAATCGAGGCGACTTGATGCAACAAAAGACGATGATTATGCTGGTCGATGGTCGATCCCCGGGGCTGGACGTCGCCAGCCCGGGGGCTGGCACACCCCCGGACACCACGGAGAACAACCATGGCTGAAACTATGAAACGGCTCTCGTTCCTTGATCGCTACCTGACTCTCTGGATCTTCCTTGCGATGGCGATCGGGATCGGGATCGGCTACTTCTTCCCCTCGGTCCCGCAGGCGATCACCGGCTTTGCGGTCGGCACGACCTCGATCCCGATTGCGATCGGCCTGATCGTGATGATGTACCCGCCGCTCGCGAAGGTCCGGTATGAGGAACTCGGCAGCGTCTTCCGCGACCGGAAGGTGCTGGGCTTATCGCTCTTCCAGAACTGGGTCGTCGGCCCGGTCCTGATGTTCGCCCTCGCGGTCCTCTTCCTCGCCGACCGGCCGGAGTTGATGTACGGCCTGATTTTGATCGGGATCGCGCGCTGTATTGCGATGGTGATCGTCTGGAACGACCTCGCTGGCGGGAGCTGCGACTACTGTGCCGCGGTGGTGGGCTTAAACTCCGTCTTCCAGGTCTTCTTCTACTCGATCTACGCGTACATCTTCATCACGGTTCTGCCGCCGCTCCTCGGGATCGGGACCGGCACCGCGATCAGCATCACGATCGCCGAGATCGCGACCTCGGTCTTCATCTACCTCGGCATCCCGTTCATCGCCGGGTTTCTGACCCGCTTTATCCTGCTTCGGGTACGATCGAAGGAGTGGTATGAGACCCGGTTCATCCCGCGGATCTCGCCCCTGACCCTCGTCGCCCTGCTCTTCACGATCATCGTGATGTTCTCGACCCAGGGGGCGAACATCATCCAGGTCCCGTTCGACGTCGTCCGGGTCGCGATCCCGCTCCTGATCTACTTCCTCGTGATGTTCTTCGTCGCGTTCTGGATGAGCCACCGGCTCAACGTCGACTACCCGCGTTCGGCGACCCTGGCCTTCACAGCAGCGTCGAACAACTTCGAACTCGCCATCGCCGTCGCTGTTGCGGTCTTCGGCATCGGCTCGCAGGTCGCATTCGCCACCGTGATCGGCCCGCTCATCGAGGTGCCGATCCTGATAGGGCTCGTCAACGTCGCGCTCTGGCTCAAAAAACGGTGGTACGCGAATGAGCCGGCCGCACAGTGCGCCATCGATCAGGGGGTCGTATGAACCCTGTCCTGCCTGCACCTGCGTGGAATTGAGGGGGAGGTCTTGACAGCCCGCGAAGAGGTTCGAGAGAGGGTTCGGCGATCAACGTCCGCCTGCTACCAGGAGGCGCCAACGGGGTCCCGGGGACAGGTCCTCTGCGACCCCGGCGCCTCCCCCCAATAACCGGGAGCCCTGATGGGCAGCGGATCTCCCGAGCGGCACGGGTATGATGCCGAAGAGGATGTGAGGGGATCTTGTTCAACGAGCGCTCTCATCTAGGCATTAATTCGGACCCGTTTCAGGTCGTACCACCCTTTTCCCAGCAGTGTAAGTCCGATGATGATGAAAATAGCGGAATGGATGCCGTAAACCCAGGTCTCAAACCCGGAGTCGCCATAAAACAGATTCAACCAGAAGAACGGGCACGCCAGTCCGAAGAACGCGAACCCTGCACCGACTTTCATCCGGCTTTTTATCCGTCGCTCGTTGGAAGACATGGGGCCTTTTCCGTGTAGAGTAATCTGTCCATGCACTACTTAATTGAAGTTCATGGTCCGTTTCTCATTCCGATAACATTGAATCCCTGTAGCACGCAGCAGGGACCTGCAGGACGGTTCAGACCGGTCACGGACAGGAGCCTGGTCCCCACGCATACGCGCCGCGTGGGGGAGGGAAACGGCGCGGGCCCGGAGAACGATGGTAGACCCTGCACGACGGTGGTATTCAACCTCACCCAATCAGCATTGCCGCGAGGAGGTAGACCCCGATCCCGATGAAGAGCACCCCGACGATGCGCCGCGTCCAGTACTCGAACCTCTCCGCCGCCTTCATCGCGCTCCCCACCTTCGCGATCCCGGTCACCATGATCAGCGAGAACGCGATCACCGGCAGAGCGGTCGCGACGGCAAAGACCGCCGGTACCCCGAGCGGGTCAGAGGTCCGGAGCGCCAGCGGGACGAGCATCGCAAAGAAGAGCACCGCCGAGAAGGGGCAGAAGGTCAATGCGAAGAGCACGCCGAGGATGAAACTTCCCGCGAGCCCCCGGTCGGCGACCCGCTCCTTGAATGCGGCAAACCGCCTGCTGCCGCCCCGAAAGGAGGGGAGCGGGACGAGATCGAGCATCACGACCCCGATCGCGATCAGCAGCGGGCCGACGAGCACCTCGCCCCAGGTCTGGAGGAAGAGCGAGATCCCCTGAACGGAGAGCCCGAGGGTCACAATCGCTGCGGCGATGCCGACGTAGACGACCATCCTCCCCGCGCTGTAGAGCGCCCCGGCGAGGAGGGTCTGCCCCGGGTTACCGATCCGGCGGGAAAGGTAACCGATCGCGGCGACGTTCGTCGCGAGCGGACAGGGCGAGAGGGCCATCATCAACCCGATGAAGAACGCGGCGACGAGGGGAACACTGCTCGTCCCCATCGTCTCCATGAACCCCATCAGGCTCATTGCGAGAAGTCCCCGGCGAGACGCATCCCGATCAGCGTCTTGAGATACTGCATGAATCCGGGCTTGTCGTTGAGTTTGTACCAGACCCGGGTATCCTCCTCTTTGGAGAACCCACCCTGGTCGTCGTAGGTGCCGATCCAGAGCGACGAGCCGGTCGCCCCGTAACGCTCGACGATCTCCTTCTTTTCCGGGTCGGCGACATCGACGTGATCGAAGACGAGCTTCCCTGAGCCGAGTTCACCGGGGAAGTGTGTCTTCACGGTCTCTTCGGCGTAGTCGCCGAGCACCACGCAGGAGTAGCACTGGTTCGGCGCGGTGAAGTGGATGACTTCGACTTTCGTGACGGTGCCGTTGAGCGGCGAGATGGTGGCTGCATCCGCTCCGCCTGGTGCTGCCGTACACCCTGCGAAGAGGGCGGTGAAGGCGAGGAGCACCGCCAGCGCAACTAATGGCAGGACCTTTCGTCCGGTTATGCTGCAGGCAGGCCCCCGGGGCACGCGCGGGGCATCAGGACTGCATGGTTGTTTTGTTTTCATCAAGGACACTCCTGTCGCTGGATTGGCTGTTACAATTTGGTTTGAAATGATTCTGTGTTCTTGTGCAGGTTGATATATATGCTTTATCCAGGGGTGCTCCATCACCGCATCCCCCTGCCGGAAATATCGGCTCTCCTCCACTGCGTGTCGGGGGCGATCCGCGGCAGCGGTCACTCCGGCTCACCCCGCTTCTTTGCCCGGGTGATCTTCCTGCGGTGGAGATCCTCCCGCTCCTGCTCCTCGATATACCGCAGGGTCTCGACGATGCGGGGTATCAGCACCCTGTCCATCGCGTTCACCTTCCGGCGTGTCCGTGTGATACTCCTCTCAAGCGCCCGGAGAGTCTCCTCCTCTTCCCCGAGAAGGAGCGCCAGGTACAGCACCCGAGAGAAGCAGGCTGCAGCAAGGACGATATGGGGCGACGCACGGTCGACGATCTCTATCCATGGTGTTCCGACCGCCACCTCGGACCTGACCACGGGCGTCCCGGCCGCTTCGAGAGTCCGGCTCCAGTCTTCGAGAACCTCGCTGGCGTATTCGATGGCCGCCCAGGAACGGCTTCCGCCTCCCGCTTCTCGACGGTATGGAAGAAGGCAATCTCGCCGGCCCCGGTGCCGACCAGCTCGCGGACGGTGCAGAACATCCGTTTGGTGGTGTCGGAGGGGGCGACTGGGAAGAGTACGGTTGAGAGCATCGAACTCGCCACGCTATAGTTGTCGCCGTAATATAACCGCTTCGAGGGTCATGGCACCCGGTGCGGGATCGCTGCCCGGTCCATCCGCCTGCCGCCCGGACAGTCGAGTTACGGGGCGAAAACGGCTGGTCGTCTCTCTAATGGCCAGCAAAGCGGCAGACACGCTCTCTCCGGCGTAATCGTCCATGGTCATCAGTGAAGTCCTCACTGTCACTGGTATCAAACCTTTTCAAAAAAAAATTGAATCAGTGCGGAAGGCTCATCCGTAACGAAGAACAGGCTGTTTGAAGTGGTATTGAGGAGACCACGCCGGACGGAGCGTCCCGGTGCACTTCAGGAATCGATGAAGCAGGAAACTAAATGATATCTGAGGATACTCATCCAATCCACAGAGAGGAGGCAGGGCATGCGAGCCGAGCGAGGAGCGTCAATCGACCTGGATATCCCATTTTACCGCCAGCATTACGACTTCACGTGCGGTCCGGCCGCACTGATGATGGCTCTGAAATACCTGGATGACAGCGTGCGCACTGGAACGGATCTCGAGATCGATATCTGGCGGGAAGCAAACCTCATTGCCGTCCGCGGGACAAGCAGGTACGGCCTGGCATTTTCTGCGGCCGTCCGTGGATTTTCTGCCGGAGTTGCCAGCAACACGGGGAGAATCGATTTCGTTGAAAAGGTCGTTCCACCTCTGAGCGATCCGAAAATGCAACTGCTTAGAGAGCAATTTTTCGAAAGAAGAATCCGATGCAGAAGGCTGGGGGTCCGGGAACGACGGCAAGCAATCACCGGCAGAACCATCCGCACCTCGCTCTCCCTGAACCGTGTTCCGTTGATCGTGATAAACTCCCTGGTATGCAGCAACGAAGACCTGCCCCATTGGGTTGTGGTGACCGGAATCGATGACGCGTTCCTTTACTACAACAATCCCCTTGATGCCGTTCACCGAAAAAGAAAGACCAGGATATCCACTCTCAAGGAGTTTATCGGATACCATGGCGACCAATCCATGGTGGAGGTCTGGAGGGAGTGACCCCTGCCGTTCTGCGGTTCGTGCGTACCGGACCACTGAATCTACCGGGAGTGTGTCACATGTGATCAGGTATGGCCGGGCAACCCGCGGTTCATCCCCTGATCGCTTCAAGCACGGCAGCTGAAAGGCGCTCGATCTCGTCGAATCGCGGTTCGGCCATCCCATTCTTCTCGATACCGCAGTCAGTTGCGACAATATGCAGGTGCGGCTCGATTCCGAGCGCCTGCACCTTCTTCTTCCCGCAACAGTCGCCGCACCCATCCAGCACCAGGACGCGATCCGCGTGCCGGACCGCATTCTCCAAGGACGCCGTCGGCCGGGTGGCCGCAAGGCACGCCTCGACCATCCCGCCGTAGCGGCGCATGAGCGCCGCACCGGCCTGGGCGGTCAGCTTTCCGGTGTTCGAGATCCCGGAACAGGTGATGACGGTGACCGCCATCGTCACGCTTCTCCGAACGTCGTATCGATCCAGGCGGTGATCTCGTCCCGGATCCGCCGGACACCGGCCATGATCTCCTCATCGGTGCCGGTGAGGTTCGAGGGGTCCGGGAACTCCCGGTGGATCTCCTCCTTCGCCCAGGGGAAGAAGGGGCAGAGCCCTCCTTCACAGACGGCGACGAGGAGATCCATCTCCTGCTCGTCGAACACACCAAGATCCTTTGAGCGGTGGCCGGAGATGTCGATCCCGATCTCGGCCATCGCCCGGACCGCGTAGGGGTTCAGGGTTCCCGGCGCGGTGCCGGCCGAGAAGGCCTCATAGCGGTCGCCGTAGCGGGCGTTCAGGTAGCCTTCCGCCATCTGCGAGCGGGCAGCATTGTGGGTGCAGACGAAGAGGACTTTCTTCTTCATGGTATCACTCCAGCCCGAGCGCTTTGAGTGCCGCCCGGGCGATCAGCTCCGGCGGGATCGACTCGTAACGCTCGCCGTTATACTCGATTGCCCGGCACTCCGCGTTATCCTGCCCGGTGATGCAGGCGCAGGAGGCGCAGGGCGTAGTTGTGACCTCCATACCCTCGATGAGTTTCTCGAGCGGCACGCCGTTGAAGAGGATGCTGTTCGACTCTGCGATCGCTTCATTCTCGAGGGCGGTCTCGACAACCCGGACCGCGATGCCCTCCTCCTCTAAGATGGGGCGTATCTGCTCGACTACGTCTATCACCGTCCGTCCAGTCTCACCGCACCGCTCGCAGGTGTTCTCAATGTCTCTTCCGATATGCCGCCATTCGACGACGAGAGTCTCCGCCGGCCCCTCGCAACCGCAATCGGTACCGCAACCGCAGCCGCATCCACCGGAGACCTCAGACTTCTGCTCCTGCTTCTCTCTTCCCCGCCCCTCCCAGGCGGCGGAGACAACCTTCTCCACGTCTTCTTCGGAGAGATCGAGGCTTCCGCCCTTCTCGATCCCGAGGTCCGTGACCACGATCTCCTGGTCGGGTGTAATCCCGGCCCGCTCGGCGATCTGGCAGGCGCACCCGACCGGGCAGCCGTCGATGACGATCACCTCGTCCGCCGTCTCGACCTTCTTCTTGATCGAGGGTGTCCCGACGGCAAGTGAGGCCGTGCAGGCGATATTTCCGTATCCTTCCTCCGTCAACTGGACGGCAGCCTCGTTCGAGAGCTGGCCGGCCTTCGATGCGCCGGCGCAGGCGAAGATGATCCGCTTCGTTCCGCCTTCCGGCTCCGCACCACCCCCACAGGCACACCGGGGCACTGTCTGTTCTGCCATCTCACTTCTCTCCGAGCAGTATCTGTTTGATATCCTCAACGCAGGGGACGTGGCCGACGACTTTGGCCTCGCCGTCAACGTAGAGCGCCGGCGTCAGCATCACGCCCCGCTCGATCATCGCATCGAGGCTCTCGATCTTGCGGATCTCCGCATCGATCTTGAGTTCCCTGACCGCGATCTCGACATTTTTGATCATCCGCCCGCACTTGGCGCAGCCGGTCCCGAATACTTCAACCAGCACCATCTCTCAGACTCCTTTGCAGGGGAAGAGGGATCTCACCCCTGCAGGATCTCCTTGATCTCCTTGACGTCCGCCACCCGGCCCGAGACCTTCAGTTCCCCGTCGACGGCAAGAGCCGGCGTCAGCATCACGCCGCGGTCCATGATCTCGGTGATATCGTCGACCTTGACGACTTCGGCCTCGATGCCGAGTTCCTTGATTGCCGTCTCCACGTTCTTTGCGAGCCGCTTGCATTTGGCGCAGCCGGTTCCGAGCACTTCCACCTTCATCGTTTCTTCACCTCGTTCTGGTACTCACGAAGGAGCGCCGCCCGGTAGAGCGGTTCCGCTTCCTTCGGGATGTAGTTGTAGATCTTTACCTGTTTCATCAGTTCACCGCCGATAGCAATCTCGCCAGAGAGGTTAAGGGCGACCGTATCGGCCAGGATACCGTCGAGCATCGCAAGCCCAACGACGACCCCGCCGACATCGATCCGGCGGATCCGGCGCATGGCCTCGGCGGCGCAGCAGGGTTTCTCTCTCTTCTTTGTCTCCATAGGTTCTCCCCTATATGAGTAGCATCCCGTTCCCGAAGAGGAACCCGGCAATGGTCGCGAAGACGACCACCAGCGCCACGTAGGCCGCTGTCTTCTTCGCCCCCATGATCCGGTGGATGACGAGGACGGAGGGGAGGCTGATCGTCGGCCCGGATAGCAGGAGGGCGAGCGCCGGACCGCTGGCCATCAGCCCCGACGAGTAGCCAAAGGTCGTGCCGATGATCGGGACCTCAAGCAGCGTCGGCATGTAAAGGATCGACCCTGCGATCGCCGCAAGGAAGTTCGCGCCGAGCGAGTTGTTCCCGAAGTAGGGCTGGAAGGTCTCCGGCGGGAGGAAGAAGGCGATGATCCCGACAAGGAATGTCCCGGCGATCAGGATCGGAAAGATCTTCTTCGTGAGATCCCAGGTCTCCATCCCCCAGTCGGTCACCTCGTCCCGGTCGTAATAGTAAATGAGCAGGACGGCGATCGCGAGCGTGAGAATGTAGACGATGCCGAGCCGGAGCGCCCAGTCAAGCGGCGAAGCGCCGAAGACCAGCACCCCGACCAGGAGGGCGAAGAACGCCGGCGTGACCCAGCGCGGTTTCTCTTCCTCGCATGCCCCGGCGACACTCGGCGCCATCGCCTTCTTCTTGAGCGTCTCGACGTCCGTCGACCGGAAGATCAGCGCCATGAGAAGCCCGATGACGATCGCGAGCACGACCGCCGAGATCGCCCGTGCTATCCCGAGGTCGAAGCCGAGCACCCATGCGGTGTAGATGATCGCGAGGATGTTGATGGCGGGACCTGCAAAGAGGAACGTCGTTGCCGGGCCGATGCCGCTCCCTTTCTTGAGGATTCCGGCAAAGATCGGGAGAATGGTGCAGCTGCAGACCGCGAGGATCGTCCCCGAGACCGATGCTATCCCGTAGGAGATGTGCTTGGGCGTGTCCGGGCTGAAATACTTCAGTATTGCATCCTTCTTGACGAAGGCCGCGATGGCTCCGGCGATGAAGAACGCCGGCACCAGACAGGTAAGGACATGCGCCGAGAGGTAGTCGAGCACGGAGGCAAGCCCCGATGCAAGGGCGCCGATGAGTATGTCAATCATAGTTAGTTCCTTTACATTGCTCCAATGTCTGTATCGGTGTGTAATTCAGGCGATCCCGGCCGTGGTGACGGTGCCCGTTTCAGCTCCTCACCGCCCCCATGTCCCTTCGGACGGCTCCGGCTCCGCCTGCAGCATATAGTGACGGCTGTATTCGGTTATGGCTAGCAAATTCCTCATCGTCATCAGGAGGGCCACGCCGATCATGAAGGCGACCGCGACGATGAGGATAGCCAGCAGCACCCGGGGGAGTTCCACTCCGATCGGGACTGTCAGCAGGGGGTCGGCCGTCTTTATCCCCCCTGCTCCACCGCACTCTTCCGGAAGAAGAGGTTGCAATGGCAGTGACCCTCAACCGCGATCTCCTCCTTGTGGTAGACACAGGGGCAGGCAATCTTCGCATCTTCTTCCGGCACGCCTTTCCGGATGCGGCAGGGACAGAAGCGCTCGCCATGCCTGAGCTGGTTCCGGGCAAGCCCCCGGAGGACAGCGTTTCGCACCCGTTCGTCCGGGTTGAGCACCAGGTCGTGTTCGCGGGCGTACTTCTCCGCCCAGGTACGGATCTCTTCGACCAGTTCGTCCTCGGTCAGGGTCGTCGGTTCGTCGGCCATTCTCCGCTTCCGGTCACTCTTTCTTCTCGTCCGTCTTCTTCGACACGACCTTCACGCCGCCGCAACTGCAACTGCAGCCGCAGTCGTTTTCCGGCGCAAGGAGTCTCTTGATCCGTCCGGCGAGGCTTTCCTTTGGGTTCTTGCTGGTGTCGTCTGTCATGGTGCTACGCCCCACTCTGTTTCAATATTATTTGAAATAGTGTGAGCGCCACCACCCTATAATGGTTCTGGTTTCAAAACGAGTTGAAGGAGTTGTCACCAGGCATGACGACATCCGGTAGCCACCGGGGGTGGCAGGGCATTTCCCGTTGAGCTTGCGAGCCTGCCCCCTGTGCAGCCGCTCTTTGTCTGCTTCACCAGAGCGGTGCTCGGGCCGGCAGACTCAAAACCTTCCTGCCACCTCCCGGTCCTGGAGAAGGCAGGGCTGATCGTCGGCGGGCTGCAGGGGAACCGGATCCTCTACGCTCTCCCGATCCAGGGAGACCGGCGAGCTGCAGGAGGTTGCGGATGCCCGAACCGCCAAGACATCGGGAAGCATGCCAGGTTGCTTGCCGACGATATAATTCCCCAACACCAGGTAATCCAGACCGGTGGAGAAGAAGCAGCGGATAGCATCCTGCGGCGATTCCACGATCGGCTCGCCCATCACGTTGAAACTCGTGTTCAGTAATACCGGGACGCCGGTGAGTATCTCGAACTCCTTCAGCAGGCTTTTTGAGGGGGTCGAACCCCCATGGGGGGTCCCGGCGGCTCATCGGGCCGGCATTGTCGACCGATGAAAAGAGACAGCACCGTGGAAACCCGGGAGGTCCTCCGGCCGATGACAGCCGATCGTCGGAAGAGAAGATCCGATGCGTTCGTACCCTTCGCTTGACCCCGGCGAGCGCCAACGGGTGCGCATCGCTGATGATGACCCGCTCCGGCCTTCTCCCCCACGGTCAGGATGCTCCGTACGACCCTGCTGCCGCCGATGGAACCGATGCTCATAGTGCCCATGCTTTTTTCTCCTCTGCTGTTGAACGGTTAGTTCGTACGCCGTGTGAGAGCAGCGAAAGGTTATAGATGTTTTCATTTCAGATTCTTTTGAAATATCGAGTGTGATGTCCCGATGGCAGAAGACAAAAAATACCAGGATGCATCCCTGCCCCTCCCTCCTGACGTCGAGGAGTCGCTCTGCCGGTGCGGGGGCATCGCAGGGCTGACGGGGCAGTTGCCGGGAGACGATCTCCTGAAAAGAGAGAGTGCTCTTTTTCGCGCACTCGCCGACCCCCTCCGCCTCAAGATCCTCGCCATGCTCGCGGTGCAGCCGCTCTGTGTCTGTGTCATCAAGGCGGTGCTCGGGATAGCGGACTCGAAGCTCTCCTACCACCTCTCCGTCCTGAAGAAGATGGGACTGATCGCCGGCGAGGCGCAGGGAAACTGGATCATCTACCGGCTGACCGCCGATGGCACCGCCTGGACAAGACAGGTGATAGGCGACGCCGGGAGTCGAAAAAACGGGTGAATCCCGGGTCCTATACCCCGAGACCCTCTAAGAAGATCCGGTGCAGGCGCAAGTCCCTGCCAAGCTCCGGGTGGAAGGCGAACGCCATGTGCCGACCGTGCCGGACGACGACGATCCCCTCCGGTATGCGGGCGAGCACCTCGACGCCGCTCCCGATCTCCGTCGCCGCCGGGGCCCGGATGAAGACCGCCCTGAAGGGTTCGGTGAGGCCCGCGATGTTGAGAGACGTTTCACGGGAGTTGATCTGCCGCCCGAAGGCGTTCCTCGCTACATGCATCGGGATGAGACCCAGGGTCCGCACCCGGGGATCGTCAACCCGGTCCGCCGCGAGGACCATCCCGGCGCAGGTAGCGAATATCCCGCCCTCGAACCCCACGAGCGGCTCATAGAGCCCATTTTTTTCAATCAGCCGGGAGATCGTGGTGGACTCCCCGCCCGGGATCGCGAGGGCGTCGAGGTCCGCAAGGTCCTCCGCATGCCGGACCGGACCGACCGTCGAACCCGGCCGGTCTATAAGCGCCTCGCGAAACGCCGCGATATGCTCCGCGACATCGCCCTGGAGCGCGAGAACGCCGACCTTAACGCCCACGGGTCTGCAACACCTCCCCTTCCCGGAGCATATGGACGTCGAGGCCCTTCATTGCCTCCCCGAGGCCCTTGCTCACCTCGGCGATGACCTTCGGTTCATCGTAGTGGTTCACCGCCTCCACGATCGCCCGGGCGGTCGCCTCGGGGTTTCCCGACTTGAAGATGCCAGACCCGACAAAGACCCCGTCGGCACCGAGCTGCATCATCAGCGCCGCATCGGCAGGCGTCGCGATCCCGCCGGCGGAGAAGTTCACCACGGGAAGGCGGCCGCGGTTCGCGCACTCGACGACGAGTTCCGCCGGCGCCTCGATCTCGCGGGCACGGTCGACGAGCTCCTGCCTGTTCATCCCCTGCAGGAGCCGGATCTCGCCCATGATCGCCCGCATGTGGCGGACCGCCTCCACCACGTTGCCGGTCCCGGCCTCGCCCTTCGTCCGGATCATCGCCGCCCCCTCGTTGATCCGCCGGAGCGCCTCCCCGAGGTCCCGGGCGCCGCAGACGAACGGGACCGAAAACCGGGTCTTATCGATATGGAACTGCTCGTCGGCCGGGGTCAGCACCTCGCTCTCGTCGATCATATCCACGCCGAGCGCTTCCAGGACCTGCGCCTCGACGAAGTGGCCGATCCGGGCCTTTCCCATCACCGGGATGGAGACCGCATCGATGATCTCGACGATCCTCTGCGGGTCGGCCATGCGGGCCACGCCCCCGGCCGCCCTGATATCGGCAGGGACTCGCTCAAGCGCCATGACGGCGACGGCGCCCGCCTCCTCGGCGAGCCGCGCCTGCTCTGCGTTGACCACGTCCATGATGACGCCGCCCTTCTGCATCGACGCAAAGCCGCGCTTGATAAGCTCGGTCCCAAACCTCAGTTCCTCGAGTTTCATTACCTATCTATAGCACATGTACCCCAATAAAAATAGTGCGGCGATCTCCAGGATCGCAAAGATGACCGTCGCCGCCCGGACCGCACGGACGATTCCGGCGCCCGCCTCCGCAAGGGTCCGCTCCGGGTCCCCTATCGTATAGACGCCGGGCTTCTCGAGCCGTATCCCGACGCCGCCGGCGATGACGGCCATCGGGATCCCGCCGTTGAACCCGGGGCGCTTCTTCCTGTCCCGGCAGAGCACCGCCCATGCCGGGGCGAACCGGCCCTTCGCCGCAAAGTAGGCGAGGAGGACGAGGCCCGTGAGCCGGGCCGGGATGAAGTTTGCGACATCGTCGACGCGGGCCGGAAACCACCCGATCCGGAGCCGCTCGTCCCGGTAACCGAGCATCGCGTCCAGGGTGTTGACCGCACGGAAACCGGCGGCTCCTGCAAGGCCGAAGATCCCGAAGTAGAAGAGCGGGGAGATGATGCTGTCGACGAGGTTCTCGGTCATCGACTCATAGGCAGCCGAGAGGACGTGCTCGCGGTCAAGGCGAGCCGTATCCCGGCTCACCATCATACCGACCGTCGAGCGGCCCGCATCGATGCCGCCGTCCCGAAGCGCCCGCGCCACAGCGACGGTATGCTCCTCGAGCGCCCGCCAGGCCAGGCAGACCTTGAGGAGGAAAGGCGCGATGAGGAGATAGAGATACCACGGGGCCGCAAACTCTACGAGAGCGAACGGCGCGGCAAAGAGCGCCACGGTCGCGAGGGTCCCCGCGACCCCGACCACCCGCTGGATGCGGAGCGGGTAGCGGTCCGGGACCCCCCACCACCCGATGAACCGGCCGAGGACCGCCACCGGATGATACCGGGAGTGCGGGTCGCCGAGCAGCCGGTCCACCAGCAGCGCCGCGGCGACTACGACCGCTGCCGCAGCCATGCGAGGATGACCCCGAGGAGCAGCGCCGCAAACGCCGCGGCGTTCAGGAGGTCGACCCGGTAGACCGCCCACAGCCCGTAGAGGGCCAGGGCAACGGCGCCGATGACGAGGACCGGGGCAAAAGGCCGCCACTCACGCGAGATCGCCGGGGCAACCGCTGTCGGAGCCATCTCGACCGGCTCGGGCTCCGGTGCTGCCCGCTCCCTGACTGCGACCCGAAACTCCGCTCTCCTGGTGCCGTACCCGGTGATGACCTCGACGGAAAAGACACCCGGACAGGCATTTTCCCGGATGGGGATGCGGAACTCCACGTCCTCGTCGACGTAGAGGTTCTCATGGTAAAAATCGGTGAAGGCCGAGGAGTCCCCCGAGGCGAGGGTGATGTGGAGCGGCGAGCCGTGGTTGACGATCCAGAGGACGAGGTCGCTTCCCGGGGTCGCCTCGACCTCGCCCGGGACCTCGATGGCGTTGATCCCCCGGCGGTTGAGATGAATCTCCGACACGGTGGGATCAGTCCTCGCAGGCGGTCTGCGGGAGGAGGTTCGGGATGCCTTCGCTGATGGGGTAGTCGACGCGACACGCCGCGCACCGGAGACTGCCCTCCAGCACCTCCTCACCGCTCTCCTCGGTCACCGAGAGGACGAGATCCCCCTTGCAGACCGGACAGCAGAGGATCTGCATGAGGCTCTTTCTCATAGTTCCCCCCGGAGATCGATGATCTGGGACATCTCGGGGCCGGTCGAGATCAGGGTGACGGGCTTGCCGATATCCTCCTCGGCCTGCGCGATGAAGTCTTTCGCCTTCCCGGTCAGCCGGTCGTAGTCCGTCGCGCCGAAACAGGCCGGGTCGATCCGATCGATGCCGGTGATCGCCGCCTGGGTGCACCCGTTGATCATCGCCGAGTAGTGCGCCATCTTCCCGTCCCAGGTGCCGATGCGGCGCTGCCGGTGGGTGACGGTGCCGAACTCCTCGATACCGAGTTCATGCGACCGCTCCACCGACATCTCGGTGGAGAAGGGGCCTTCGCCGACCCGGGTCGGGTAGGCCTTGAAGACGACGATGACATCGTCGATCCGGGTCGGGCCGACGCCGTTGTCGGCGGCGATCTGCGAGGCGGAAGTATCTTTGCTCGTCACGTAGGGGTAGGTCCCGAAGTAGAGCGAGATCCCGAAGCCCTGGGTCCCCTCGAGGAGGACCGTCTCACCCTTATCCAGGGCGCAATTGACGTCCTCGGCCACATCGGTGATGAAATCAGCCAGTTCCGGGACGTCTTTTGCCTGCCGGGACGTGCGGAGGACACGGTCGGCGTTCGCCGGACCGCACCCGGTCCCGGTGCTCCCGATCTTCTCCCGGAGGTGCTGGCTCCCCTTATCCCGGGCGATATGATCCTCTTCGATGATACCGCACCGCCCGTCGACAAAGGTCCTGTCCCGGGCACCGAGCAGGTCGACCTCACGCAGAAAGACCCGGGGATCGACGAGCACGCCGCTCCCGATCATGAGGGTCGCTTCCGGGTAGACGAACCCCGAGGGAACCATCCGGACCCCGTACGCCTTCTCTCCGATACGAACGGTGTGTCCTGCGTTCGGACCGACGCCGCCCCGGGAGATGATGGATGGTCTGTCCTGGTGAGCGACATGGGCCACTATCTTTCCCTTTCCTTCGTCACCAAAGAACCCGCCGACGATAATAGTACAACTCATTGTTCTATCATGTAGGATGGAGCGATACTTGGTGATAAACATTACAATGTGATACCGGAAAAGCGGTCGCCCCGTTAAAAAGGAGCCGGAACCGGCCCGCCCGGATATTTCCGCACAGCCGGCACTCCGCGCCGGGAAAACGAGTATCGGCCAGAATAGGCCGCATTTTCCCGATCCGTCGGGAAGGGGAGGAGCGCAAGGCCCGGGATAAAATTATATCCGCCTTCGCGAGCGGGAACGATCGTTTCCGGCTGAGCACCATTCTTTCTGAACCCCTTTATTTCCACTGGAAACCTCATCATATGGATATCCGGGGCTGCCGCGTGGAGTTTTTCCCGGAACGACAGGCCGATCTGTCACTGGATTTACCCTATTGGAGTGCGGACGCGAACCTGATGATCCGCCCGGCGTTCCAGTGACGCGATGCGTACCCCGGGGCGGGTGCAACGCGAGCACCCCCGGCCGGTATCGCTGAATTAATCCACATCTCCAGTGGAAATAAAGGGGTTATCCGACCGTCATTCATCTGTCGGACACCAAACTACCGGTTGCCCGGTCAAGGACTTCGTTTAAAAAGGGTTTGATTTTTTCCCGGGGAAATATATGGGGTTATTTTTATTCTATCGACTCCAGGAAGGCGCCTATCCGGGCGAGCGCTTCTTTGAGATCGTCCCGCGAGACCGCGTAGGCGCACCGCACGTGCCCGACGCCGGACGGCCCGAGGACGCTCCCGGGGACGACCGCAACACGCTGTTCGCGAAGGAGGGACTCTGCAAACTCGGTATCGGAGAGACCGGTGCTCTTCACCGAGGGGAAGGCGTAGAACGCACCCTTCGGGATGTGGCAGGTAAGACCGAGTTTGTTCAACCCGTCGACGAAGAGGTTCCGCCGGAGCCGGTACTCCCGGACCATGGCGTCCTTCTCGGCTTCCCCGATCCTGAGCGCCTCGTAGGCGGCGACCTGCCCCATCACCGGGGCGCAGAGCGCGACGTACTGATGGATCTTCAAGGCCGCCGCGGTGATCGCCGGGGGGGCGCAGAGGTAGCCGATCCGCCACCCGGTCATGGCGAAGGCCTTCGAGAACCCGTTCAGGGTGATCGTCCGGTCGCGAAGTTCGGGGATCCGCGCCGGCGAGAAATGGTCGCCGTCGTAGGTGAGCTCGGCGTAGACCTCGTCGCTGATGAGGAGGAGGTCGTGGTCGACCAGGAGATCGGCGATGCCGCGCCAGTCCGCTTCCTGCATCACGCCGCCGGTGGGGTTGTTCGGGAAGTTTGCGATGAGCGCCTTCGTCCGCGGGGTGATGCTTTCTGCAAGCGCATCGGCCGTCAGCCGGAACTCGTCTTCAGCACGGCAGGGGACGGTGACCGGGACCCCGCCGGCGAGGGAGACGCAGGGGGTATAGGAGACGTAGCAGGGCTCGGCGACCAGGACCTCGTCTCCCGGGTCCGTGACGGCCCGGATGGCAATGTCGGCCGCTTCCGAGACGCCGCAGGTGACGATGATCTCCTCCTCCGGACTGTAATGGGTGCCGAACCGGGAGCCAAGATAACGGCTGATGGCGCCCCGGAGCTGGGGCGTCCCCTTGTTCGAGGTGTATGCAGTCGATCCCTGCTCAATGGAGTAGATGGATGCCTCGCAGACGCACCAGGGGGTCACGAAGTCCGGTTCGCCGACGCCCAGGGATATGACGCCCTCCATCGTCTGGACGATGTCGAAGAACCGCCTGATGCCCGACGGGGGTATGGCACGGGCCCGTGCCGAGACGAAATCCCTCAACGCACCTCACCTCTAGAACGAGTAGGGGAGGCGCTCGACCTCGCCGCGCTCGGCGAAGGTGGTGCCGTTCTCCTTGTAGGTCTTCATGATGATATGCGTCGCCGTCTCCCGGATCCGGTCCATGGGAGCGATCTGCTCGGCTACGAACCGGGCGATCTCGTTCATGCTCGGCCCGGTGACCAGGAGCTGGAGGTCGTAGGCCCCGGTCATCAGCCGGAGAGACCGGACCTGCGGGAACCGGGCGATCCGCTCCGCGATCCGGTCGTAACCGAAGTCGCGCTCGGGAGAGACCTTCAGTTCGATCACCGCCGCGACGTTGCCGTCGCCGGCCCGCTCCCAGTCGACGACCGCCCCGTAACGGCGGATGACGCCGGCCGCTTCCAGACGACCGATCCGGTCTTTTACATCCTCTTCACTCACTTCGGCCAGCACCGCAAGTTCGCTTAACGGGGCGCGGCAGTTCTCCTCCAGAAGATGGAGGAGGGTACGGTCCTTCTCGTCCATAGTATCACCTGAACATTGCTTTTAAGCGATTGGTATCGAGTTCTTTGAGTCTCGGGTCGTCGAGCCTCGGGTCGCGGGTGACAACCTCTTCGATCTTGCTCGCCGTTGCATCGAACCACATCTCCTTCGTCCGACCGTAACGGCCCCGTGAGACGACCCGGGTGTTGATGACGCCGAGCATGTTGAGCTCGGAGATGAGGTCCGTGATCCGGCGGTGCGTCAGGACGTCGAGGTCGATGATCCGGGCGATCTCGCGGTAGACCACCGTGACCTCGCCGCTCGTAAAGATCCGTTTGCCCATCTGCTCAAGGATCAGCATCGCGTAGAGGACCGCCTTGCTCTGGGTCGGAAGAGTAGAGATGCACTCCACCATGCTGTCGGTCTCGATCTTCTCCTGAGCCATCCGGACGTGCTTCTCGCCCACGACCGTGGCGTTCTCGCGGTCGGCAAGTTCTCCCGAGACACGAAGGAGATCGAGCGCACGACGGGCGTCTCCGTGCTCCTGCGCCGCGAGCGCCGCACAGAGCGGGATGACCGCCTCCTCGAGCGCCTCCTCGATGAACGCCAGTTCGGCCCTCTGCTGGAGAATGTCGCAGAGCTGCGGGGCGTTGTAGGGGGGAAAGACGATCTCCTCCTCGGAGAGCGAGGAGAGGACCCGGGGGTCCAGGAAGTCGGTGAAACGGAGGTCGTTTGATATCCCGATGATGCTGACTTTTGCAAACTTCAGGTCGGAGTTGATCCGGGTGAGGTTGTAGAGGGTATCGTCGCCGCTCTTTTTCACGAGTTTGTCGATCTCGTCGAGGATGATGACCATGACCCCGCCGTTGTTTTCAAGCTGGTTCTTCAACTCCATATAGACCTGATCGGTCGGCCACCCGGTCATCGGGATGTGATTTCTGGTGCTGTCGCTCGGGTGCTGGTCGACGTCGTCGAGGCAGTTTGCGATCTGGGCAAGGACCCGGTACTGGGTATCGATTACCTCGCAGTTGAGGTGAACGATCTTGCACTTCGTCCCGGCAAGCGCACTGGCGTTTTCGAGTTCCGTTCCCACGTACCGGGCCGATGCAGTCTTCCCGGTCCCGGTCTTGCCGTAAATGAGGATGTTCGACGGGGTCTCGTTCGTGAGGGCAGGAGCAAGAATTGAAGCAAGTTCGTCGATCTGCGGCTTCCGGTGAGGGAGGATCTGGGGACGATAACTGTGGCGCAGTACTTCCCTGTTCTTAAATATACGCCTATTGGTCAGGTATTTTTTAAATAATCCCATTGGGTTGGTCTTATCGTCCGACATGATGTCACCGGAGGGGGTTACCAGGACAGGAGATTCTCGTGTCGAGGACCCTTAATGTGATCGCTCTCAGGACAGATAACCCCTTCGTTTCCAGTGGAACGCAAAAACGATCGATCATCGGTGAAAGAGGAAGGGAATGCACGGCCGATTGCCGATAGAATGAGATTGAATAAGTCGAAACAACGGTGATTCGAGAAGGATGTATCTTACGGACGGATCGGCTGCGGTGGCGGACTCCCGGAGGGGTGATCGGCGATCACCCCGACCCCTTCATTTCGACTGGAACGTGATGATGATACAGGAGACCTGTATCATTCAATCAAAAGTGATGATGAGCTATGTGTACCTCTGCAACTCAAGATATAAAGTTTTATCGTAACATGACAGGATAAACCGGATCGTCTCCAATTAATACAGGACCGCGGACTCCGGTTGAATTCTTCTCACCAGGTGGGTGCCTATCGAGGTTTCATTTTCCCCGCGAATTTCATCATGTTCTGTTGTGTCGTTTTCTCCTGTAACACTGCTCTCCTGTAAGTTTCGTCTCCTCCCCTCCTCTCCCTTCGTCATCCCCTTTCATAGTTCCAGTCGAAACAAAGGGGTCGGGGATTGAGCCACGCTTTTCAAGGATACAAAGAAGTAAAATACGCGGTAAAGGGTACTGGATGGTTCCTATGGAGAGCAATCATCTTAAACCAATCACCGTGACCGGTGCCGTCATCACCGTCTCCTCGACCCGGAAACCGGAGACCGACACCAGCGGGAAGACGCTTATTGACCTCTTCTCCGCCGACGGCATCGAGGTGACCCATTACGCCGTCATCCCCGACGACCTTGCGCGGATCCGCGCCGAGGTCCGTCTCGCACTTTCGCGTGCAACCTGCGTCGTCATCACCGGGGGCACCGGACTCACCCCCGACGATGTGACCATCGAGGCAGTCGCGCCGCTGCTTGAAAAGACCATCGACGGGTTCGGGGAACTCTTCCGGCTGAAGAGTTACGAGGAGATCGGGACCGCCGCGATCCTCTCGCGGGCGATCGCCGGCGTTATCGGCGGCCGTGCGGTCTTCTGCATCCCGGGTTCGACGAAGGCCGTGACGCTTGCCGCACGGGCGATCATCATCCCTGAGATCCGGCACATCCTCACCCACGCCTCGGCGCGCTAGCGATAAACGTCGAGAAGCGCCACCCGCTCGAGGACCAGGTCGCGGAACCGCGCCTCGCCGACGACGGCGATCTCTTCTGCCGTGATCGAGAAGAGGATCGCGAGGCGCGCCCGCTTCGCGGGGTCGAGCTCTTCCCAATCCCCGTCGACGAACGTCACGAGACCGGCAAGGCGGTCCCGGACGCCCGGCGCCGGGGGACAGACCGCGATGTAGGAACGGTTCTCTCCCGGGTGAATCCCGAAGGTCGCGGCCACCTGGCATTGCCGGGTCCCCGCGGCGTAGAGGAGCGCTTCCATCTCGATCGAGTTCGCTATCGCCTCACCGCCGGTCCACGACCGGCAGGCGTGCCGGAGTGCCGTCGTTACATGGTCGCGTCCGGCGATGTGGTCGGCATCAAAGAGGATGATATGGGTCCCGCACGCATCGGCCGCTTCCCGGACCTCGCGCAGGAAACCGACGCTGTCGTCGACGGTAAAAACCGCCTGGTAGATATCGCACGCTGGTTCTGCCATCCTTTATTCACCCGAACCGGAAGAGAGTCGACTGCTCGTCGCCGATCTCCCCGACCTCGTCCCGCGCCCCTTCGAGCTGCTCGAATATCCGGGCGGCGATGCCCTGCCCGAGGATCTTTCCGACCTTCTCCGGCCCGGCTTCGCGGAGCGCCTCGATCGACCCAAGGCCGTTGTTGAAGAGCCGGCGCGCCCGGGCGCGCCCGATCCCGCGAAGCCTGATGAGGGGCAGGAGTTCCTTCTTGATGCCGTGTTTCGTGCGGAGCTCCATCTCCTCAATCGGCCGGACAAGGTGCGGGGCAAAGAGCGCAGCGAGGTGCCGGCTCGCGTGGACCAGCCAGGCGACGCTCTCCACCATCCCGTAGATGTCTCCGGGGCCGACGCTGTAGCGCTCGCAGATCGTGTCTTCCCCGACCTCATCCGCCCAGTCGGCAAGGAGAAGCGCGGTCTTGAGGCTCCGATCGAACTCCTCGCCCGCATCCCAGGGGATCTCCACCCAGAGGTCTTTCCGGTGGTCGGCGAGGAATCGGTCGAGAAGGTACATGTCGTTTCTCCGGACGTAGAGCGTCGGCATATCCGGCGTGGAGCAGAGGAGGTGCAGGAGCCCGATGTCGGTATACTCCTTCTGTCCCGTCATCGCCGTCACGATCACCTCGGCGCTCCGGGGGTCGATATAGAGCCGGGAGACGAGCGACCCGTACTCGGTGGCCTCAAGCCACTCTCCCACCTCGGTGATCATCTCGGCTTCCCGCAGGAACTCGATCACCCGGTGGACCGCCCGCGAGAGCGCGAGCGGGCTCTCGCCCTGGTGGGCGTAGAACGTCCCGTCCATGAACCCCAGCACCTCGCCCGTCTCGCGGGCGAACCCCGTCGCGATGAGCGAGAGGATGTGGGTGCAGAGGACCGCTTCGTCCGCGCACCGGCTCCGGACGTCCTCGGCGGGCGCACCGATGTAGCAGTCGAAGAGTTCGTCGACCATCTCCTCGGCCTTCGCGATCAGGACGGCTTCGCCGTAGGGGTCGAGATGCGGCCGTCCGGCCCGCCCGGCCATCTGCCGGTACTCCCGGACCGGGATCGGGACCATCCCCTCCCCGGCGTTGAACCGGAGGTAGTCGCGGACGATCACCCGCCGGGCGGGGAGGTTCAGGCCGGCCGCGAGCGTCGGCGTCGAGGCGATAGCCTTGATCTGCCCCTCTCGAAACCCTGTTTCAACGATCCGGCGCTCCTCCCGCGAAAGCCCCGCATGGTGGAACGCCGCTCCCTGCGCGACGCAGGCGGCAAGGGTTCTCCCCATATCGGTCGCGGCATTCGAGCGGAGTTTGTCGGCGTACCCGGCGAGGACGGGGTTCGCGAGCTTCAGCCCCGACGCCGCTCGTTTTGCAAACGCCTCGGCGTTTTTACGGGAGCTGACGAAGACCAGGCACTGCCCCCCCTCCGCGACCGTGTCGAGGACGAGGTCGAGGTCCTCGTACTTGCTCCGGCGTTCGACTTCCCGGTCGTGATCGGCGAACCGGATGGTGTCCTGGTAGAAGACTCCCTCCCGGAGGTCGACCGGCCGCCAGTCGCTCTCGACGAGCTCGGCGTCCAGCCACCCGGCGAGGTCCTGCGGGTTGCCGATGGTGGCGGAGAGGGCGATGATCTGCATGCCCGGATTCTTGTGCCGGAGTTTTGCGATCACCATCTCGAGTGTCGCCCCCCGGGAGGAATCGTCGATCAGGTGGACCTCGTCGACGACGAGCATGGTGATCTCGGCAAGCCACGGCGTCCGGTTCCGGAGAAGCGAGTCCACCTTCTCGCTCGTTGCGACGATGATATCGTTTCTTCCCAGGTAGTCGTCCCGCCGGTCGAAGTCGCCGGTGGCGATGCCGACCCGGAGCCCTTTCCCCGAGAACTCCTCGAACTTCTCGCTTGCGAGCGCCCGCAGGGGAACGATGTAGAGGCACTTGCCGCCCCCCTCCACCTGGTGGTGCATCGCCATCTCGGCGACCAGGGTCTTGCCGCTCGCGGTCGGGATGGCAATCAGGAGGTTCTTCCCCGAAAAAAGCCCCGCTTCAACGCAGGCAGCCTGCGGCGGGTAGAGTTCCGTGATCCCCTGCTGAGCGTAGCCGGCCGCAAGCTCCGGCGGGACGGGAAGGTCGGCTATCTCCATGTATACCCCATCATTTCCAGTGCAAATCGCGTATCGTGTGTATTGTCATGGCGGGACCCGGGTCTCGCCCCGGCCCCGTCACGAGTAGTACTCCAGCATCGCCTGTTTGGCTTCCTTCTTCTTCCGGTCGAGGAAGGCGTAGACGTGCTCGTGAGGCACGCCCTGGATCAGCATCTCCACCGCTTTTCTCGTGGTCTCGACCTGATCCGGGAGGCCGATGATCGCGACCGTCTTGCCCTGGACCGAGATCTCCGTGCCGGTCATATCCTCGATCTGGGATCGGGACGTCCCCGCTTTGCCGATGATCCTGCCTCTGAGCCGTTCGAGCTGCCGGGTCGTGCCAGAGAGGTCGGAGAGGTCGATGATGTCGAGCGTCATATCCTCGTCGTCAAGGAGCCGGAACGCGCGCTCCGGCGAGAACCCCCGGTTGATTGCCTGGACGACGTTCTTTGCCGTCATGACGGCGACGGGGTCCTCTCCCTCCATCGTCACCGTCCCTTCCTCGCTGTCGATCCGGAGGGCTATTCCGGTCTTCTCTTCTATCTCGCGTTTTGTGGACCCGCTCTTACCTATGAGCACGCCGATCCTCGCGGCTGAAACTTTCATCTCCTCTGTGGTCATGGTTGCCTTCCTTCTCCCGGTATTCCGGGTTCCCGACGTCCGGTGATCGCGCGGAAGACCTCGTTCTCGTCCGGCACATCACAGTAGCGGGAGAAATACCGATTAAGGTTTCTGATGTCCCGGCTCAGGAATGCGGGCGCCCGGGGATGATCCGGAGTGACCGCCTGTCCCATATCGATCAGGTATGGTTTCTCGTGGTAGAGGATATTGTATTCGGAGAGGTCGGCATGGACCAGGCGGGCCTCCCGATAGAGCCGCTCGACGTAGCCGAGGATCTCGCCGTATACCCCTTTATAATCCTCTATCTCGGCGTTCCGGATCTGCGGGTATGGCGCCTCCCCTTCGCCGAGGAACTCCATCAGGAGGATGTTCCGGTCGAATGCGAGAGGTTCGGGAGCCGGGACTCCCGCGTCGTGCGCCCGGGCGAGGTTGCTGTACTCCTTCTTCGTCCAGGCGAAGATGATGCCTTTGCGCGTCCCCCGGACGCTTGAGAACCGGCGATCTCCCGCCAGGTACCCGGTCATCGCCCTGAAGTTCGCGGTCTGGATGCGGTAGATCTTGATCGCGATCCCCCGCCCGTCATGTTCGCCGTAGAAGACGTTCGCCTCCTTTCCGGTGCTGATCGGGCCGCCGATGACCGATATCAGTTTTCGGTGGACGAGTTTGTAGAGCGCCATGAGGGTGACGTCGTCAAAGACGTCGTCCCGTACCTTCATCGCATCGGCGTCTTTGATCCTGACGCCCATCGCCTCGATCTCGCGGTCGAACCGCTCGTACTCATCTTCGCGGCCCACGGCCGGATCACCTGCTATCGACGTAGTCGTGTACGGGGGTGAGGATATCGACGAGGCAGTCGGCGGTTGCCGATTTCAGGTCCAGGGGGTGGACCTCTCCGGCGGCGTAGGCCCGTTCGAGGTCTTCGTAGGCGGCAAATTCCCGGTCCCCGCCGAACTTTGCGGGCCGGCGGATGGTGACCGTACCGGTCCGGGGGAAGACGTGGTAGCGCAGGATCTGGAGGACCGGGTTATTCTCGACCTCGGGCGGGCAGAACGCCTTCTTCATCTTCTGTCTGATACCCTCTTCGGATTCGGCGACCGATATGACATTTCCGGCCGACGAGGACATCTTCTTTCCGTCGAGGCCGCTGATGATCGGCGTGTGGATGCAGACCGGCGCCGGATACCCGATCGAGGGGAGGTGTTCCCGCGCGAGCATGTGAATCTTTCGCTGGTCGATCCCGCCGACGGCGGCGTCCACGCCGAGGGTCGCGATGTCGACCATCTGCATGATCGGATAGACCATCTGCGAGACCGTGGGGTTCTCCATCTGCCGCCCGACCTCGTCCATGCTCCTCCTCGCCCGGTTGAGGGTGATTGCCTGAGAGAGTTTCAGGACGTTGAGCTCATACTCCGGTGCGAGCTGCACGTTCGACCCGAGGACGTAGTTTGCGCCGCGAAGGCCGAGCCCCTCGAAACAGCGGCGGTTGTACTTGGCGATCTCCCGGATCTCTTCCATGGTTCCCTTGCGGTTCAGGAATGCGTGGAGGTCGGCGATGAGCACGGTCACCTCAAACCCTGCTTTCTGCAGGTCCATCAATTTATTCACCGTCACCATGTGACCGAGGTGGATCTCTCCGCTCGGCTCGTAGCCGGTGTAGACCCGCCTGACCGGACGGTCGATGAGCGCACGCAGTTCCTCGTCGGTGACGACCTCTACGGTATTTCGCGTCACCAGTTCATACGGATCCATTGAAAGAGATGGGTCTGCCGGGGAGTTAAGGGTTCTTCTAGGCGTGCCGACTGCATACGCTTTCATTCCCCACCAGTTGAGTGTTTATCTTGCGGGGGTGAAGGGGGCGGAGCGGGAAGTCCCCGGTCTTTAGGCCGGGGATGACACGGCACAACCCTTTGGGTTGTGCCTGTCAGGAAGATGCAGAGCATCTTCCGTGAAGCGGAACCGCCCTTCCCATAATCAATTTCGATATGATATATTGTTCTATCTGTGTTGCGAGAACCAAGCAACCTGATATCAGGCGCGGAACGCGCCGTTGAGCCTGTGGAC
>NZ_DANC01000031.1:0-3398 GCF_002499755.1 Methanoculleus sp. UBA291
ACTCACGACCTCTACACACTCAAGCCCGGAGAGTATTCCACCGCCTGGCACGAAAGCGGAGACGGCGACGACATGCTGGAACCGGGTGAGGTTGTGGAGCTGACCCTACCCCTTCAGCAGCCCATACCCGCCAATACGAGAGTCAGCGCCGATTTCGCTACCTTCTACCGGGGAACGTTAGTCCTGTTGTTCCGCACACCGGATGTGATAGAATCCTCCGGGCAGATACTCGAATTTACCGCTGAACCGTTTGTCCCGCACTGACCGGGGAGATCCGCCTGTAAGTCTCACGATCCCGGTCGAGGGAGCCTCTGCCCGCACGTCCTGGGGAATAACCCGAAGGTAGCGAACGGCTTAAGAGAGTCTCGCCGCACCTGACGGTGCTCCCGTTCGCTTTCGCTCACACCTCAAAGACCTCTGGTCTTCTCGAACTCCTGTCCCGAAGCCTGATGGCTTCTCAAGCTCCGGACGTTCCGTCCGTCGCATCCTACGGACGGTCGTTCTCCGGAACATCGCACCCATCGGCCCGTCGCAACTCACTCTTCCGCCGGTTCCCGCCCGGGCGGCATCCCTGCCGCTCGGGCCTCGGCGAGGATCGAGAGAATCCCCTGCTTCAGCACCGGGAGATCGTCCTGCACGGTCAGGAACACCGCTTCGTAATCCACGCCGAAGTAGTGGTGAATAATCCGGTCCCGTATCCCGGCCGCCTCCCTCCAGGGGATCTCCGGGTGCTCCCCGCGTAACTCCGGCGAGATCCTCTTTGCCGCTTCGCCGATGATGGTCGGCATCCGCTCGATCCCGGCGTGTTCGATTCCCGCGAGTTCGAGCGGGTGAAGGGGACCTCGGCCGGTGCGATCTCTGTGACCATAGGAAGGCACTGTATCGATCGCAGGAGGCACAGGCGGAAGGTCAAGCGTGGGATACTCCTGGGTGATGCGGGGGGACGCAAAGGAGAGGGTGAGATGATACGTATATCATCGAGGAATTGCCAATGTAAAAGTGGTAACAGAGGGACAGATCTCCCGGAATATCTTGATCTCACTGCCCGGACGGTGAGAGATCTGTAACTCTTCTGGAATGAGGAGGACAGTGCGGAGGGAGGGTTGAGGGTTTTTGAAGAGGGGCACAGAATGAAAGAGAGAGGATGTTTATGCGACCTCGTTGACGAACTGCGTCGCTATCCTACAGAAAAAGAGTGGTTTGACTTCAAAGTGAACAACTTCGAACCACACATGATAGGAGAATACATCTCCGCTTTGAGCAACTCGGCACTTCTCCATCGAGTGAAAAACGGATATCTGGTCTTTGGAATCGACGACGCTACTCATGAGATTCTCGGTACAACATTCACTCCACGGACAGAGAAAGGACGGGGGAACGAAGACCTTGAACCGTGGTTGAAACGGTTACTCGATCCCCGTGTCGACTTTTCGTTCCATGAGATTACGTGCGAAGATAGACCTATTATCGTTGTTCAGATCGACGCCGCATACGAACGTCCCGTCAGGTTTGATGGAACCGAGTATATCCGGGTAGGTTCGTATAAAAAGAAACTCTCCGATCACCCGGAGCTGGAGCGTAAGTTATGGGCGCTTACGCATCCCGTCATGTTTGAAGAGGGATACGCATCTTCGGGCATAACAGGCAATGAAGTACTCGATCTCCTTGATTATCCGGCGTTTTTCCACCTTCTTGAGATTCCGCTTCCGGAAAGTAAGTCCGGGATTTTAAAGAGGCTTGAGGAAGAACAAGCAATTTCCAGAGATGGGGCAGGATTTAACATCACGAACCTGGGCGCACTTCTTTTTGCGCGCGACCTCGACAACTTCCCGTCTCTCCGCAGGAAAGGGCTGCGCATTATTATATACGATGGCAAAGGCCGGACGCACGCGAAGAAAGAGCATAGCCCTCGCGGGGGATACGCCACTGCGTTTGAGTCTGCAATCGACTGGATCTGTGACCAACTGCCTTCTAACGAGGTCATCGAGGGTGCATTGCGGGTTGAGGAGAGGATGTACCCGAAGGTTGCAATCCGTGAAATCGTCGCGAATGCCCTCATTCATCAGGATTTCTCCGTATCCGGAACCGGGCCCATGGTTGAGATCTTTGAGGACCGCATGGAGATCTCGAATCCCGGAAAACCCCTGATTGATCCCGAACGGTTCATCGACCATCCTCCCCGATCACGAAATGAAACCCTTGCTTCGATGATGCGCAGGATGAACATCTGCGAAGAGCGGGGAAGCGGGGTTGACCGCGCCATCGGGTGTATTGAATTGTACCAGTTGCCTGCACCGGACTTCCAGGAAGACGAGGATTTCATGCGCGTCACACTCTTCGCGCATCAGAGTTATAGCGAGATGGGACGGGAGGACAGAGTGAGGGCCTGTTACCAGCATGCATGTCTCAGATATGTCTGCAGGGAGTCTATGACGAATGCCTCGTTGAGAGGGCGGCTGGGCATCAACGATCAGAACTACCCTATTGCCTCCCGCATTATCGGTGATACGATAGAGGCGGGTCTGATTCGACTGCAGGACCCGGAAACTCGATCAAACAGAACCAGGAGATATGTCCCGTACTGGGCATGAGGTATGTAATCCATACGTGCTGATTGTTCTGACTTTGATCCGAAAAAATTCATTTTGCGAGAATATCTCAGAATACGCCAATTTTAGTTGATTTTTGATATGTAACGGGTATGTAATCCATACACGACCGCCGGTATGTACATCCCGGTTCAAAGAGCCAGCTCTCCCCTCTTCGTAAAACCCCTGATTGGATACTGTATCGCCATATCTCATCGCGTATCGACTTTCAAGGAATGTAACGGGCATGTAATCGGCCGTGTGGCACTCCAAAACAATCGTCATATCGATGCCAATAGAGGCCTCCCTGCCTCTACAACCTGCCCCACGATCTCCTGCGCCTGGGTGGCAGGCTACACCGCCGCCGGAGCCGAAGTACTCCCTTCCGGGACAGAGAGCCTCTGGAGCACCGTGGCCGGCCATTACGCCCCCACGCCGGCGACTTCCTCTCCGGGCTCCGGGCCCTATGCGGTCTTCTTCGAGCCGCTCCGGGCCGGGACCGCGGTATTGTATGCCGCCGTCTTCGCAAAATGCACCTCCCCCCGCCTCCTCGCCTGCGCCGTCCCGGTGCTGATGTTCTTTCCACTCGCCTGGGAGGTCGTCGTCGACTTCCGGTTCGCCACCAGCTGCTGGGAGGGGTACCACTTCTGGATACCGGTGGTGCAGTACCTCTGGTACATCCAGTACGCGATCTTCCCGCTCTGAGTAGGGTCGAACAGAGGACATAGGATTGCTCCGGCGTCCCGATCCATGGCCGGACCCCGCATTTGTGCAACAGGTTGCTGCACAAATTCCATGATTCCATAACTG
>NZ_DANC01000038.1:0-56255 GCF_002499755.1 Methanoculleus sp. UBA291
GCAGAGCAGGGTGTGATCGCCGCGCTGCGTGCACGGGGCGTCGAGGTCTGAGGGAGGCGCATGACGAAATACGAGGTCATAATCACAGAGAGCGCAAAGAAAGACCTTAAGGCAATTGAGCGTGTTGACAGCGAGTATGTCCAAAAAATCATCCAGAAAATAGAGTTTTGCCTGGGCGAATACCTCTTCGCCCCGATCAAACAATGCAATAAGAAGAAACTGAAAGGGAGGGTGAACACTCACCGGCTACATGTTCAGAGGAAATACACCGTGTTTTACAAGGTGATGGGGGCAAAAGATAACAGGTTTGCTCAGGTTCATCTGATAGTGGGTTTCGAGGCGGCACACCAGATGTACCCGCACATCGATTTATAGCCCAAATTCCTTTTTTATCTCGGCCAGAGTATATTTCCGACCCTTCCCCGCTCTCTCCATGTCTGCATCCAGTCTATCGATACTGGCCTGGATTTCAGCCTGAGTAAGGGTTTTTTTAGTCTTCGGGGTTGCCTTCTTCCGCTCGACTACCGTCTTCGTCGGCATACATGATGATGTCTGTATCTGGAAAGATATAGTTTTGGGCGAGGATCACGTTCACGCCGCGCGGTTGGGGTACGCTATGTTGGAGACGGGGGTTACGCCTCGCTAAGACTCTGAAATGCCTTGTAGAGGAGGTATATCCCGACCACCACCAGCCCGACCTTGATGATCGCGTCGAGGGGGTCATCGGCAGACTCCGGCTGTTCTTTTCGGATATACGACCGCAGCCGCATCTCTTCCTGAGGGGTCAGGTTTTGCCCGACCTGCGTTTTTCCAAGGAGGAGCTGCATATCGTGGAACTCGTTCGGAGTCAGTTTCATTTACGATCACCTTTGAGCATTTCAACAACGTGTATCGAACCCAATGATTGACATATCTCAATTATAGGGTTTAAATTTTTCATCTGCCCTTCAAGTTCGGTAAGTCGCCGCTCGATCGGTCTGACACACGTTGAATAGACAGTCGCACATCCGAGGATAAAACTTCCGATCCCGACGAACAATGTGACGATTAAAGAGAGATCTTCTGTCGCCATTAGTGAGGAGCTCGATTTTCAGAGATTTATGGGTATCCAAACCGTCTCGCGCCGGAACCACGTAGCAAGGGGCGCTATGCAGACTTGAAATGCAAACATGATATGCAAAACTAATTGAGTTAATACATCTTCACTTTCGCACCACGCGGTTGGGGGTTTAACAGCCTGGAGCGGTGAATATCCTACTGGGATTGCCTATGGTCCCTCGAACGTCAAAACGATGTGCGGACGTGGCCCCGGAACCCGATCATAGGCGCGACAGTGGTTTGGCACAGGAGAGCCATTGGCAGTACTCCAACGCGCGGGGGCACAGAGATGCACAGATAGACTACAACGATCCACTCGTCCGGGCGCTGTTGTCGCCAGCTATTATCGGACGGATAAAAGAAATCCTAAATGACCCTGCCTGATGGCCGGGTCTTACCATCTTACTCACGCATGTATTTTGAGTAATGAGTAATGAGTAAGAGTGAAGTTCAGAAAAAAGATGTATGGGGGTTGTTCGGTTCACACCCTCCACCCCCGCAAGATAAATGTCACATACTTAACGTTTATCCCATCGTTCGGGAAGATACTCTGTCATGATCGGAGAGAGGCGCAACTTAAAATACCGGATCAACTGGAACGAAGCACGGGAAGCGATCCTAGGTGAGAGGTTCAAAGGTCCGAAACTCCGTTTCGACCCCGACATAAAGACAAAAACCGCCTCAGATTTCTCAAAAAGAGTCAAGGAAGGCGAATACGAGTACGGGAGAAAAACCACCGAGATCTTCTCCGGCTTTCTCGATCGGTCCGCAGAGGTGCTTGAGATCGGGCCGGGGCCAGGGACGGTGACCGTCCCCCTCTCGAAACGGGTGAAAATGATCACCGCCGTCGACCTTTCGTTGAAAAATATCGCGCATCTCGAGGAGAACCTGCGCGAAGAGTCATGCGACAACGTCGACGTGATCCACAAAAACTGGCTGCGCACCGACGACGAAGCGTTGAGGGGCAGGTACGACCTTGTATTCTGCTCGCACTTCCTCTGGATGATCCCGGACCTTGAAGAGCATCTGGAGAAGATGGAGAATGCTTCCAAGAAGTACTGCGCGGTCGTGCAGCCTGCCGGGAGAGGCGATCTCGTCAAGGAAGTCTATTCGCAGATTACCGGCAGAGAGTATGCCGGTGAGTTCGAACCCGACGGCGATTATTTCGCCTACGTCATCCTCAGGGAATGGGGCAGGCTGCTGAACGTCACGCACTTCTCGTTCACCAATACAATGACTCTTGAGGAGAAAGTCCGTTCGACGGCGTCCTTCATCGGCCGGTTCGTCGAGGTCGACGAGGACGTGGCGAAACGCATCCGGGACCTGATCCTCCCGCACGCCGATGCAGACGGCACGTTCGTCGAGACAAACAACGTGGTGGTCATGTGGTGGGAGACGGCGTAACCCGGATCTCCTTCTTCGGAAAAAGCCCCTGAAAACAGTGTTCCGGCTCGACCAAAATCAGCGAAGCCGGTACGGGCTGTCAGATATCCGCACGCCGGGGAGGAGAGACCGGTCACGGGGAGGGGCCGCCCTCGTCATCCGGGCACCCCTCCTCCCCCCGGCGGCCGCACCCGACGATCCGGATCGTCTTCCCGTGCACCAGGGCGTCGGCGACCTTCCTCCGCGCCTCGTGGAGGTCGCGCCAGAGGGTCTTACGCGAGATGCCGAGGGCGAGAGCGGCCTCTTCCTGTTCGAGCCCCTGGAGATCGACGAGCCGCAACGCCTCCACCTCCTCGGGAAGGACGATGACGACCTCATCAGGCCTTCCGCAGAGCGGGCCGAAACAGCGAAACGCTCCCGGGTCTCCGATCATCCGGCGGACCCGGGGCCGGCCGCGTCCGCGGCGACCACATCCTCCGCCGGGCTCTCTCTCGTTCATGGTATCATCTCTGGAGAAGAGCTCCGTCCCACATGCAGATAGTGCCTTCGCTCCGGCACGGGGGTCATCCCCGACCGCGTGCCCGACCGCCGCAGAAACCGCAGCCGCATCCCCACGAGATGCCGCCGCGACCGGCGCCACGAAGCACCGGCGCGGAAGACTCGCCTTCCGCCGCCGGAGGGGGAACGCACCGGCCCCGGCGGCCGCCCGTCATGGGGCCGCGACCGGAGGGTCCGGTTCCGTCAAATCCTGGCATGGTGTATCACCTCCATTTTTACACATATGAGTATAAATATATTAAATTATCTAAAGTGGACGATCGGTCTCCGCCATGTCAAGGCGACGCCATAACGCTGGCCGTTTCACGTTTAAGGACTTAAAAACACTGAGAATATTTTTCAAGGGTCTTGCGGGGAGATAGGGGAGGTAGTGATGTGGATAAAATATCAATACCTGAATATATGGCCGATACTGGTGTGGGTAAGAAATTCCTGACATATGCCGCAACGTCGGAAAACAAAAATCGTTCAGGACCTCTGGCTGTCGGCGCAGAGTTTGTAATAAGCGTAGCTTCATTGCTGACGGCAGGGTATTCATACTCTTGCCCGGGCAGCAGAACGGATAAATTTGCACTCTAAATCCGCTACCACGCACTACGCGATGATCAATCAGTTAAATGTTAAGTATTCGCACAGGAAGTTTATTGGATAAGTTGGGAAAACTCTTTTCTCTTCTCCTGGGGAGAAAATAGGAGAAAACAGGGAAAACTCCCTTCTCTTCTCTGAGAGAACGAAGGAGACTACCGTCCAAGTCGGTGTAGCGGACGGCCATGCCGAGGTTGCCGTAGTCGTCCCATGCGAGTTTCGAAGCGATGCGCCAGTCCATCCACCCCGGCATTATCACCGCGTTGTTGTAGTTGCCTCTACAGCTGATCAGGTAGTGGCCCGGCAGGTACGACGCCCCGCCGTTGAACCAATGGGCGCTGTTGGACCGGAGCGGATTGGTGGTGAGACGGAACTCCCACCACCAACCGGTCAGATCCTCTGTCGTGGTGATCCCGCTCTGGGTCTGCTGATCCCGTGAGTCTTGGAACAGCCCCAGAGAAGGGGAGAACAGGAGATCGGACCTATTCGATCCCGCGCAGATCGACACGGCCGTCGATGCGGACACGATCCCCTTCCTGCAACTTTAATTTAAGGAAATACTCGCTATTGGTCTCGACCAGAACCTTGCCGAACCCGAAGTCAACGACGGCCATGTATCCCCGCTCGGCCTCTGCCGGATCGTCGGGGTCGATGAGCGCATCGACACGGCCGTTGATCTCGATCAGCGGCATTGCAGGTTCCGCGTACACCTCTTGATCGGTGACGTTCTGTCTCTCCAGACGGCCCAGCATGCTCAGAACGACGTTCCGAGTCTGCCCGATCATCCCGGGCGTGCAGAGCAGGTCGTCGTCGAGGACGGAGATCCTAGTACCGTTCGTGAATTCAACACGTACGACCTGCGTATACATCTTCCCCTCGTATTCAGCGTCCGGTCGTATGGCCACGACGCGGACAGGAACCTTGAGGCTCTCTCTCAGCGATCCGTCCGGGATGCGGGGCGTCTCGGGATACGCCGTCACGAGATAGCCGGAATCGGCAACGAGCAGGTGCAGCACCCTCCCGGAAACAGGTTCGCGATACCGGTAGATGTTCTTCCCACTCGCGACGCCATCCCGCGCGCCGGTCATAATAAGATCTTTAATCTTTTCCCGGTGCACATGATACAGACCGAACGCGGAATAAAATTGATCGCTCGCCGGGGTATCGACGTAGTTGGCCACGATGTGAGCCCAGCCGCTTCCCCCCCCGCCGTCCAGATCCCACGCACCGACGAAGTCCAGTCGGCTCGGTCCAACCCGGACGTAGTCCCCGACCCGGTAATCGGGAAAGGTGTCGCGTTCCTCGTGGCAGAGACCGACGACGATCGTACCCGGACCAACATCAACGTACAGACTTTTGTATTGTGCGTCGATATAGACGATCTCGCCAAAAAATGGAGGCTCTGACTCGACCCTTTTCACCGGCGAAGGAAGTTTTGCAACATGGGCGGCAAACGCCAGAATACCGACCGTCTTGATCGTGCCCACCATATCATCTTTACTCCGCAGATCAGGGTCGAACAGGTCAATTATCGTATCACCCTGCAGTTCGATAGAGACACTCTGGTCGAACACATGCCCGCTATACTTGTCCACTGAAACCGGAGTGTTTCTCAGGATCTTTGCTTTTATCCCACCTCGAAACATCTGCGTCACCTAGGTATATTGAACATATCCTTAACGTGGGCGGGAAAATCCGGATCTTCGAGAGATCGTGGATGCGCCGTAACGATATATCCGTTACTGCCAACCCCGACCTCCAGGAAGTGATCCGCGTCGACTCTCTTCCAGAACGTCATCGGATTATTTGTGTCCGCCAGCCCCGTCCTTGCGCCATCCATGATCAGGTTCCTTATAGTCTCTTCGCTCTCAAAGTCCTTCCCAAACGCCCCGGCGAATTGGTTTGTAGCGACCTCATCTTTATCCCAGCGGACGATGTGGTTATTCTCGATGTGTATCCACCCGCTTCCACCAACGTCATCTACTGACCCCAGGATCTTCCCGTCCGCCGCTTTCAGCGTACCATCCTCCAGCCAGATCATGGTTCCGTCCGCATGCTTGACCACCCTCTGTATCTCGGTCGGTGAGAGCCTCTTTGACCCATCGCGAACGAGATTGAGCACGTCATCGACAGTAACGCCATCCCCTGTCCTGAAGACCCTCGTCCCCAACCCCAGGAACGCCTCATCAAGCATGCCAATCTTGCCCGCATCGTTCAAACCGCTCCCCCAGATAGCTTTGGCGATAGGCACTCTGTATTCTGGCATCAGAGTAAAGAGACGGTGCGGATCGACGTACTTGGCAGCATTTTTGGCAAACGTCACACCGTCGCCGCCGCCGGGGACCAGCGCGGCGAGGCAGAGAAGCGCCATCGCCTTGTCTCCCCGGGCGATGTACACCCTGGCATCCCGGATGTCGCCGAAGACGAGGATGTCGCTCAGTGACGAGCCGATCAGGTAGTAGACGTTGTCGTGGTTCTCCTCGGCATAGGCACCCAGAGTGAACCCGAGGACCAGTTCGGCCGCTGCGCGCCCGGCGCTGTAGTCGTGCGTGCCGGCATCGGTCGGTTCGCCGTCTTTTCCATCGACCCACCCGTCACCGTCGGTATCGGGGTTGGTGGGGTCGGTCCCGTTCTCAAGTTCATAGGAGTCGGTCAGGCCGTCACGATCCGAGTCGCGCGCCAGAGGGTCGGTACCGTATTCCGTAAGTTCGAGTACGTCACTGACCCCATCCCCGTCTCCATCGACGCTGTTCGGGTCGCTCACGAGGATGAAGCAGATCTTCCCGTCGACCCAGACCATCTGCCCGGCCTCTTCGCCGTTGGTGTCGCTGGTGATGCCCGCATCATGGTTCCACATCCCGATCTTGCCGCCGGCATGCGTGATCTGGAGAACATTGCCTCTTACCGATTTCCAAAGGAGATAGCGACACCACCACCGTGGATACCGCCAAAAACAAGCACGCCACTGAGGGGGGCGTCGCTCCTAGGCCAAGAAAGGCTCCCGGGTCCGGGAAACACAGTCGGGATTGGCAATCAATCCCGTACGTGATTCTTTACGTATTCCTTCGCCGTATCAAGTACTTTCTTGAACTCAAGGACGCCGGGCGCTTCCGGCCCGGTTCCACAGACGAAGGTTCTTGAGGCGATATCAGCATAAAACCGTTCGCCGACATCCAGGATCGCATTGACGAGGTCGATCGTATCGACAGGGGTTCCGGTGGGATAGTTGGGATATTTCTTATTCATCTCCTCATACGTGGTGCGAACGTTCTCACGCAGATCGTAATCATACCGATACGCCGGACCGACATTTCTATAATGGAAATACCGGACATGGGTCCGTCCATCTCTGTGAATAAATTCAAATGCGGAAGGCTCGTCGTAGAGCTCGCTGAGATGTTGGGCATGCAACAGCATTTTCCGACTGGCCCAGAGCCAGTCGGCTAAAAGGGAGTAGATGAAGTCTCCGCGGAATCCCTCGTCACGTTTCGGCGCATCGAACCGCGTGACGACAATACCGTCGACAACGATGCGAACTCCTCCCTGAATATCATCAGGGCTCTGACGGGAAAGGGGAATATTCTCGTAAATCATGAAGTCAATGCGGACGTCAGACATTGGTCACACCTCCCATATCTCTGGTTCCCAGTATTCTACAACATTAGGCCCCTCTTTCGGGTACGATGATTTGAACTCCCCATTAGGTTTCGTAACAGTTCGCATTTCATCAATACCGTATGCATTGGGATGGTGGATGTACACCCACTCACGGCGGCCCCGCATTTTGGTACCATACCGCATGCTTTCGTCGACGAGTTGACCGAGCTCCTCCAGGGTCATGGCGTTCGGCGTGACGATTCCCGGCCTCACCTCATGCCCAAGCGGGAAGAAGGTCACTCTCATCCCCGGCTCCCCACGCTCGGTCCCGAGGACGTGCTTGTTGATGAGCTCCTCCGGGAGATCTACACCCCGGGGGCGTGACCGAACTATCTGATGGTTGACCACGTGATTCTGCACGTACTCCTTTGCCGTGTCGAGTGTTTCTTTGAACTCCGGGACACCGGGCGCTTCCGGCCCGGTTCCACAGACGAAGGTTCTTGAGGCGATATCGGCGTAAAACCGTTCACCGACGTCCAGGATCGCATTGACGAGGTCGACTGTATCGGCAGGGGTTCCGGTGGGGTAGTTGGGATACTTTTTATTCCATTCCTCCTCTGTGGGAGAAACGATGTCATGCAGATCGTCATCAAATCGATAGTTTCTAGGATCCTGGGACGACAGGTGGAAGAACCGGACATACGTCCGTCCATCATCCCGGGGAATAAATTCAAATGCGGAAGGTTCGTCAAGGAAGTCGCTGTGGTGCGGAACGTGGGACAGCATTTTCGGGATGGTGTCGAGCCAGCTGGATAAAAGGGAGTAGATGAAGTCTCCCCGGAACCCCTCATCGCGCTCCGGTGCCTCGGACCGCGTAACGACAATACCGTCGATAACGATACGAATCCCCCCCTCAATGTCATCAGCGCACCCACGGGTAAGGGAGCTATCCTTGTAAATTATGAAGTCAATATGAACTTCAGACATCGATCACACCTCTTTACATCCGCGGTTCCCTATAATCTCTAACATTAGGCCCCTTTGTCGGGTACGATGATTTGAACTCCCCGGTGGTTTTCGTAATAGTTTTCATTTCCTCAATACCGTATGCATTGGGCTGATAAATGTATACCCAGTCGCCACGGTCCAGTTTTTGGATACCGTACCGGATGCTGTCGTCGATGAGTTGATCGAGCTGTTCCCTTGTCATGGCGTTCGGCGTGACTAGCCCGGGCCTCACCTCATACCCAAGTGGGAAGAAGGTAACCTGTGTTCCCGGCCGCCCATGCTCCGTCCCGAGGACATGTTTGTTGATATAATGATTAACCTGTGAATCAGGATAAAGCACCAGCCTATCGCCCCACCTCTTACCGGATTGGATCAGGCGCAGGTCTCCATTCTTTTTGCTTTCAGAAATGATCCCTATGAGGTCGTCCGCCTGGACACCGGCGCCGGTAAGCCTTGTTCCTGAACCGGCATAGATCTCGTCGAGTGCCGCGATCTTTTCAATTTCCGTCGGACAGTTCTTCCGGATAGCTTCGACGGCAACCTCTCTGCACTCTTTTTTAAGGGCCAGTTCCGGGAATTCGGTGAACTGCCGGGCAAGTTTTCCAATATACTTCCCACCGTCACCGCCACCGGGGACCAGCCCGATGAGGCAGACAAGCGCCATCTGCTTGTCTCCCTGGGAGATGTACACCCCGGCGTCCCGGATGTCGCCGAAGACGAGGATGCCGCTCAGAACCGAACCAAACATATAGTAGACGTTGTCGTGGTTCTCCTCGGCGTAAGCGCCATAGACGGCTCCCAGCACAAGTTCTCGTCCGGCACCAAAAACGCCGTACTCGTGGGTACCGGCATCGAGCGGTTCACCCTCCTTCCCGTCGACCCACCCATCGCCGTCGGAATCGGCGTTGAACGGATCGGTTCCGATCTCAAATTCGTAATCGTCGGTCAGACCGTCGCCGTCGGTGTCCCGGGAGAGCGGGTCGGTACCGTACACGTAACATTCGAGGTAATCGGAGATCCCATCCCCGTCCCCGTCGACGCTGTTCGGATCGCTCCTGATGATGAAGAAGATCTTCCCGTCCGCAGTGACGATCATCTCGCCCGCCTCTTCGCCGTCGGAGATACCGTCACCGTCGGTATCGGGGTTGTTCGGATCGGTGGTATGTACGTTCCCAAGACAATCCCACCAGCCGAATTTCTCGAGCCAGTCGGGGATGCCGTCACCGTCGGAATCGTAATCCGAGTAGACCATCAGGGTGTAGGTCACATCGCCGTAGACGTAGTAGGGGTTGGAGTAACGGTCCCACATCGTGATCGGGCCGCCCTCGTGCTTAAGCAGCAGGGTCTGATAGGCGACCATCGGCAGGTGACTGACCGGGGTCTGGTACCCGGAATGACTGACGACCATGCCGCCGGTGGAGCCGTAGCCGTCGCCGTAGTTCTCCCATGCGGGTATCGCACCGGTGCGCCAGAGGCTGGGGACTATATACACGTTGTTGTTGTAGAGACCGACACATTGGATCACGTAGTAGCCCGCCGGGAACGACGCCCCGTCGTCGAACGACTGGTAGCCTGGGTCCTGGAGCTCGGCAGTGGTGAGGTGGACCACCCATTCCTGGCCCACCAGATCCAGCGTCGAGATGATATCATCAAGATCCATGTGGACGAGGGTGCCATCCCAGAGGACCAGCTCGTCAGCCTGGGGGTAGAAGAACAGCCCCTCCCAGATATCGGCGTCGAAGACCGCAACGGTGGCGGGGACGGAGAGGGTCGCCGAGACGGTATGGGCAACCGGATCGACGGTCGTCGCCACCGGCTCGTAGGTGCCGATCGCCGGGTTGAAGATCATGACCGAGATGTTGGTCGAGGCGTTCGCCAGCGCAGGGTCGTACGGCAGGGTCACCAGCGCCGGAGCCACGGTCTCGTTCAACTGTGGATCGGCGAACTGCAGATCGGTGACGGGGCCGACGCGCGCAGGCGTGCCGGTGTAGAGCGGCGAATCGAAGTTGTAGATCATGAGCGAGCGGGCCAGATCGCCGGCCCCGGTCACGGCGACCGTCACGCCGAGCGCGGGGTCTTCTGCGATCGAGGTGTAGACCTCTAAGCCGTCGAGGATGCCGTCCCCGTTGGTATCGGGATTGTTCGGATCGGTCCCGAGGCGGAGCTCGGAGTCGTCCAGTAACCCGTCGTCGTCGGAATCCGCAAGAAGCGGGTTGGTACCGGCCGTGATCTCGACGCTGTCGGAAAGCCCGTCGTTGTCGTTGTCGGTGAAGAGCGGATCGGTCCCGTAGAGCTGTTCCTGCAGGTTGGTGAGGCCGTCGCCGTCGAGATCTTCATCCGGGTCGGGGATACCGTTATCGTCGGTGTCGATCAGGGTGGGATCGGTCAGTAATCCGAGATAGAGGAGTTCAAAGGCGTCGGTGAGACCATCGCCATCGGTATCGGGGTTGAACGGATCGCAGCCGATCCGGTACTTCACGAAGACCGGGAGGTAGCCGTCGAGGAACTCACGGCCGTCGATGGTCCCGTCTCCGGCCAGGTCGTCGGGATACTGCGAGCAGCCGGAGTCGGGGTCGAGCGGATCGAACCCGATCGCCAGTTCAAAGGCGGCGGGCAGCAGGTCGCCGTCGAGAAGGATGGTCTCTGCGTGCGAGAGGCCGCTGGTGTCGGTGGCCGTAACGACGATGGTGTTTGCATCGGAGAGGTACACCGTCGTCGAAAAGGTGCCGTTCTGTACCGGAATAATCGAGACCGCGCCGTTGTGGTTCAATGTGACGTTTGCGATAGCGGGATCGTTGACGAGACCCGCCACCGTGATCTCCTCGTTGGAGACAGTGTCGTCGAGCGGCGATGTGATCGTGAGGAGGTTCAGAGCCGGGTGCACCGCGAAGTTAACCTCAAAGGATTCGTTGATACCATTCCCTCCCGCTACCGTGACGGTGGCGGTGTACGTTCCCTCGTCGAGGCCGTGGTTCGGCGTGACGGCGAAGGTGGCGTTACCGCCCACGCCGATGCTGCTGATCGTGGGTGCGGAAACCGTGAAATTGGCGTTGGAGAGCGTCACGTTCAGCAACCCGGTCGGCTGAACGCCGATGTTGTTCACGGTGACGGTACGGTTCGCAACAGAGGTGTAGCCAACCGTCTGGCTGGTAAAGGCGTAGATGCCGCTCTCGCTGACAGTGATACCGTAGGTCGGTGCGGCGGTCACCGTGAAGCGGACATCAAATGATTTGCCGATACCGTTACCACCCAATACCATGACGGTGGCGATGTAGGTTCCCTCACTAAGGCCGGCGACCGGCGTGACGGTGAAGGAAGTGTTTTCACCCATGCCGATGCTGCTGATCGTGGGTACGGAAACCGTGAAATTGGCGTTGGAGAGCGTCACGTTCAGCAGGCCGGTCGGCTGATTGCCGGTGTTGCTCACGGTGACGGCATGAGACGTAATGGAGCCGTATCCAGCCGTCTGGTTGGTGAAGGCATAGGTACCGGTCTCGCTGAGATCGATGCCGTAGATCGGTGCGGCGGTCACCGTGAAGCAGACGTCAAATGATTTGCTGATGCCGTTACCGCCCGATACCATGACGGTGGCGGTGTGGGTTCCCTCATTGAGGCCGACGATCGGTGTGATGGTGAAGGTGGCGTTTTCACCCACGGTGATGTTGTCGATCGAAGTTGGGGAAACCGTGAAATTGGCGTTGGAGAGCGATACGTTCAGCAACCCGGTCGGCTGATTGCCGGTGTTGTTCACGAGGATAGTAAGATCCTCGACAGGGTCGTAGCCAACCGTCTGCGTGGGGAAGGCGTGGGTGCCGCTCACGCTGAGATGGATGCTGTAGGCGGTGACCGGCTCAGGCTCGGTGACGGTGATGTAATCGGTCTTGACCTCACTGTCCGATCCTTCTATATTGGCGACCGTCAGGTTCACGGTGTAGGCACCTTGCGCTGTGTAGGTGTGGTTCGGGTTCTGCTCGACGGAGTCGACGACACCATCGTTGTCGAAGTCCCATGCCCACGACGTGACCATGCCCGTGGAAGTATCGGTGAACGGGACGTTGAGCGGTGCTTCTCCGCTGGTGACGTTGGCCGTGAAGTTTGCAACCGGCGGTTCGGTGCCTCCGAACGACTCGGTTACGGTGATGTAATCGGTCTTGACTTCACTGTCCGATCCTTCTATATTGGCGACTGTCAGGTTCACGGTGTAGTTGCCTGCCGTAGTGTAGGAGTGGATCGGGTTCTGCTCGACGGAATCGACGACGCCGTCGTTGTCGAAGTCCCACGACCAGGAGGCCGAGTTGCCGGTTGAGGTGTCGGTGAACTGAACGGCAAGAGGGGCGTCACCGATCGTAGGGGAGGCGGTGAAGTTGGCGAAGAGTCCCTCGATCGGCGGGTCGCCGCCAGACACATACTCGATCCTGACGTATCCTGGCGCACCGGCACCGCCGTAGAGGCCGGGGGCAGGATCTCCAGATTGCCATCCGTCCGGTAACCACGAGCTGGCCCACGCCATGGCGTTGAGCGTTCCCATTCGACCGCCGCCACCAGCTCCGTAGCCAAGACCGCCAAACCCATAAAACTGCGATAGATCGGAAGGATCGCCTATCCCCCAGAGGATATCCTCTTTTGGGAGCCCCCCGCGTTCCGCGATCTGGACATCCCCGAACCCGGCTTCCCCGGGTTGGCCCAATATCGAGGGCATCCACTCAGTGTTCCATGAATTGCTCCAATCGTTAAAGAGCTGAGGTTGACCTCCAGCAGCGGATATCGACCCGAACGATGATGACCCTCCGGCGCCCCCTTCCGTCGCGTAGATCCAGGCCCCATAATCTCCATAACCCCCATAATCGACATCGTCAACGATAGACCCGAACCCGGGAGTACCTCCGGCACCAACCGTAATGGAGTATTGGTTACCCGGGACCACGGGGATCGTGGTTACTATGATCTGACCTGCAAGTCCGCCGGGCCCGCCGTACCCGTCCAGACTTGGGTCCCAGGGACTTGATCCGCCACCGCCACTACCCCCACCGACCACAGTAACGCTCACGTTCGTTACGCCTACCGGGACGGTCCAGGTATGATTACCCGGGGTGGTAAACTCGACGGTGGTTACGTATTCGGTCGTTGCGTTTGCACCCACGACAGGGAAAAGTGCTGACGTAACCAGCAGTACTGCCATGAGGAGAGAGGAGAATTTTTCAATCCGGGATGTGCTCATATGCTGCCTCCATCGCGAACCGGAGGCAAAAAGCGTCGAAAGCTATCCTTAAGTAGGGGGCTACCAACGTACTTCTGCCTTCGGGTATTGTGGGGTTCCCGCTACTATGGATGGTTGAGGGGAGCCCCACACTTGTTCTCTGCTCGCCCCATGGTGGGACGCTCAGGGTTGCTCATACATTGTCAACAACTATTGGGTTACAACAAATTTAGTTGTGCAACGAATTGAAATAAATAACTTACGAAATAGATGTCACCGGAAAAACTCTCTCCCGCCGAACGGAAGACTGTACTCTGCGCGATCTATGTCTTGTGGGCCGTTTTGGGACGGAAAGAGGTCCTCCGGGCTAAAATAGCAGGAAACTCTGGGCCTGGGATCGAGTCGGATGTCGGACGGCAGGTTGCGCGAAGGCAGAAGAGACTCAGATTTTCAGTGTAAGCAGGTCCCGCAGTTTAGCTTCCGGCCAGTGGTCGTTCGGAAATACCTCCGAGTACTCGCCATCCTTCTCGAAAATTGGCGACGGTTTAGTAGTGGGTTCAGTAGTGGAATTGTCGTATACCCGAATTTTGTCACAGACATCAATCACCTGAGGAAGCAACGCCAGCGCACGGTGATAGCGTTCCCGGATCTTGCCCTCCGGCACGTCATGCCCGCCAGCGGCGACGCGTCCTCGAACCCGTGCGACGTTGATGTTCTCGTCACAGGTCAGGACGTAGATGCACTGCACCTCGTAGCCGCACTCTTTTGCCTTCTGCAACAGCAGTAGATTCCGATCGGTGGATAAAACCGTTTCAAACGAAAAATCTTCGCGACGATCCAGCAATTCGTTTCTCAGCGCATCCGCCAACTGCGCCGCTTCAAGGTCGGTCAGATCCCTCTCACGTTTCAGGTAGTCGGCGTTAACGTAGGTTTCGGTAGGCGAGTATGTTCAGATCAGTGCTACTGCTTTTGGAACTGTATTTATTAGAATGGGGTTATTTCCAGTGGAACTCTCTATAGCCCTCCAGCCACGAGGGAACCCCCCTTTAAGACCCCTCCAGCAGACCATTAACCATACCAAAGTATGGCCATAAGAGAAAAAGAGAAAGGAGAAAAAAATGGTGAAAGAACGAAAATCCACTCAAAACCGCATCACAAGGCACATTACCCTGAGTCCTGAGACTGACGAATTTCTGAGAAACAGAGTCACAAATGCGTCTAGATTTATCTAAGGGATGATAGAAAGCGCTTAAAATGGTATTCTAGCCACAATAATGACCTTTTCACCAATTCAACCCAAAAACAATGGGCTCGTTGAGATTCGAACTCAGGACCTCCGCCATGTCAAGGCGACGCCATAACCGCCGGGACCACAGGGCCACGGTCTCAGAACCCTCCGGAAACCTCTTTCCTCTGGAAGTACCATACTATCCCTGTGAATCTCGCCGGGAACCTCTCCCCTCCTGCCCGCATCGCGATCATCGGGGCCGCGATCGTCATCGTGCTCGCGGGAGTCCGGGCAGCAACACCGATCTTCGGCCCGCTCCTCGTCGCCGTCTTCTTCGCCATGATCACCGCGCCCGTCATGGTCTGGCTGACCCGTCGGGGAGTACCCCCGGTCCTCGCCGCCGGGACGGTGGTCGCGGGGCTCATCGGGCTATTCGTCGGAGTGATCATCTTTCTCGGCGCAGCCCTCGCCGGGTTTATCCGCTCCCTGCCGCAGTACCGGGAGAGCCTCGAAGCACAGGCGGCCGTACTCGCCGACTACGGCATCGACTTCGCCGGCATCAGGATATGGGACTACGTCGACCAGGGGTTCCTGATCCAGCAGGCGGCCGGGATTGCCCGGCAGATCGGGGGCACCGCCGTCGACGCCTTCCTCATCTTCGTCGGGATCGGGTTCCTCCTCATCGAGGCGCCCCGGCTTGCGGCGGCCCTCGCGCGGTACCTGGGGCCGGATAGTTCCCCCTACCGGCACCTCTCGCAGTCGGGCCGGCTTCTCATCAATTACGTGGTGGTCAGAACGAAGGTGAACCTGGTCACCGGCGTCGGGACCGGGCTCTTTCTCACCCTCCTCGGGGTCGACTTCGCGGTGCTCTGGGGCTTTATCGCCTTCGTCCTGAGTTACGTCCCTTACATCGGCCTCGTTGCAGCCGCCATCCCGCCCACCCTCCTCGCTCTCATTGAATTCGGGCCGGCGGGGGCCGTGGCCGTCATCGTCGCCGTCGCCCTCATCGACGCCGCCGCCGAAAACCTCGTCCTCCCTCGCATGGCCGGGCGGGAACTCAACCTCTCGCCGTTCGTCGTCCTCTTCTCCGTCGTCTTCTGGGGATTCATCCTCGGGGCGGTCGGGGTCTTCCTCGCCATCCCGCTGACGATCGCGGTGAAACTCTTCCTCGAGAGCTGGGAAGAGACCCGGTGGATCGGCGAACTGATGGGCTCCGGGGACCGGCGGGAGTAACGGCCGGGCAATCGGCCCCGACATTACATCAGCCGTATTTTCGGCGAATACCAATAGCAGAAAGGCATCCGTGAACCTCCGGATCGTCCCTCACCCACGACAGAGAGAGTATGTCCCGGGAGAATTTCGGAAGAATAATCCCCGGTAAACGCGGATATAACAGGATACAGGTTCTCATTTTCCCAGTTCGAGGCTAAAGGGCCCGGGAGTGGTGGAAGATGCGGAAAGTCAGGGTTACGAGGACCGGGCGGGACGGGGCAATCGAGGTCGGGTTCTTCTTCAAATCGATCGACCAGCTCCTCGACCCGGAAGACCCCTCGCCGCTCCCCGAACGGGAACTCACGGAGTTCGCCGAGGAGTACATCGCCAGTTATCTCGACGGCTACAGCATCAAGGAGATCGTCGGCATCACCATCGGCCTCCCCCAGGAATCGCTCACCCCGGATATCGTCGCGCTCCTCCCGGAGACGATCAGGCAGCACTTCTCGTTCCGTATAGCCGACCTCGACGACGACAGAAGGGTCTCCCTCCGGGAGGGCAGGATCAGTCTCGTCCTCGCCGCATTCAACGCAGGCGTTGCCATCCTCTTCGTCGTTGTCTTCGCCGGGTATCTCGACGGTCCCGTCGCCATCCTGCTCACCGGGATGATCACCATCTTAAACTGGGTGACGGCCTGGGACACCTACGAGTACTTCATCTACAACTACCGGCGCGAGATACGAAAACACCGGATCTACCAGAAACTCGCGGGTATCGATATCCAGGTCGAAGGGTGGTGACGCCGGCGGCGTAAGACGTTTACGAGACGGCGCCCCATAACCTTTGTATGAAGAGACCCGCCGGACTCTACCTCGCCTGCCTCTTCCAGGCCCTCATCGCGGCAAACGTCCTTATCGCTCTCTCGCTTCGGGACTACTCGCAGGTCTTCGGCGGCGTCATCGCGTTCGGCCTGACGCTGGTCCCCTCCGCCATCACCCGCCGGTGGAGCATCACGCTCCCCTGGGAAGTCAGCCTCCTTATCGCCCTCTCGCTCTACCTCCACATCGCCGGCGGAGTTCTCGGATACTACGATATCTACTACCCCTACTACGACAAGATCGCCCACCTCGTCTCCGGGATAACCGTCTCGGTGCTCGCCTTCGTCGCCGTCCTGCTGCTCGACCGGTTCAGCCGGCTGAACCTCTCCCGGTGGATGATCGTCGGGTTCATCATCATGGCCGCGATGGCGATGGAGGGGTTCTGGGAGATCTACGAATGGGTCTTCGACACCTTCCTCGGGACAAATCTCCAGCACGGCCTCGACGACACCATGCTCGACATGATCTTCGTCCTCGTCGGGTCGATCGGCGTTGCGCTCGCCGGGAACCGCTACCTCTCGGAGTTCTCGAAGGAAGAGATCGCCGGAAAGATGGTGGCCCCCGGTGGGCCCGGGCCGGGGTGACGGCCGGAACCTTTTTCCGACTCGCCCCGAAGAGGGGGCGCCATGCTTGAGGAGATGGAGACAGGTGCGGGAAACGTCGTCGGGTTCCGGTTCGACGGCGAAATGACGGCCAGAGACTACAACGGGACGCTCATCCCGGCGCTGAAAGAAGCGGGAGCGCACCCGACTCTCCGGATGCTCTTTTACATCGTGAACTTCCACGGCTGGAGGCCGCACGGGCACTGGGAGACCCTCCAGGACCGGCCGGAGATGGAGAGGGTCGACCGGATCGCGCTCGTCGGCGAAGAGAGATCGGAAGAATGGCTGAACCGCCTGCCGGGGCTCTTTGTGGACCTCACCGGGACCGATGTACGGCACTTCCCCGCCGACCACCTGGATGCCGCGCTCGACTGGGTACGGGAGCCGACAGAGTAAAAAGAGGCCCAAAATGAAGCCGGGTAACCCAATAGGTGCCGGAGAGGCTATCTCTCCAACGGACAGGCAACCCTTTTTCACCCCGGACGACCAACCGCTGATCAGACAACGACCCATGCACTATTATAAAGATATCATATTCCAGAAACCCCTCCCGAAGGAGATCCGCCGTCTCGGGCTGCTCCCGGCGGACCTTCACTTCCACACCCGGCACTCCGATTCGGCGACCCGCGTACGGGACGCACTGAAACTCGCGGCCCGGCAGGGGATCGGGCTCGCGATAACCGACCACAACCAGGCAAGCGGCGTCGTTGAAGCCAGGGGCCAGAAGATCAACGTCCCCCTTGTCCCGGGGATCGAGGTCAGCGCCAACGACGGCCCGCACATCCTCCTCTACTTCTACTCGGTCTCCGACCTTCTGGACTTCTACCGGCGCCACATCGAGAAGAACCGAAGGAACGGCCCGTTCACCGCGATACGCCTCAGCACCCCGGAGATCCTCGAACGCCGGGAAGACTACTCCTGCATCGCCGCCGAGGCGCACCCCTGCGGCTATGCCTTCCTGAACCGGGGGGTCGAGCGGTGCGTCGCCGGTGCATGTATCGGCGAAGAGGTCTTCTCCCGCCTCGACGCCCTCGAGGTCATCTGCGGCGGAATGGCCCGGTCCCATAACCTGAAGGCGGCCGGGCTCGCCGTCGCTCACGGTCTCGGGCGGACGGGCGGAACCGACGGCCACCTCCTCCACGAACTCGGCGGGGTCGTCACCTGCGCCGAGGCCGATACCGTGGAAGAACTTCTGGATGCCGTCCGGATGAAAAACACCGTCGTCATCGGCCGCGAACGGCCGCTTGTCGAGAAGGCGGTGATGGGGACTGCGGTCCTCCCGCACCACCTCCCCTACGCCATTCCCATCCTCCAGGCCCGCTGGGAGCAGAGCCTCCCCCGGATCAGGAAGTTCGTCCGGTCCCGGCTGAACGGGTGAGGAGCCTTACCCGAGCGGCGAAAAGAGCCGGGAGACCGACTCCTTCATCCGGACCAGACGGGACCGCGCCCGGTAGCGTTCCGGCGTGATCTCGGTGGAGACGGCAAGGTCCTCCTCGAAGACCCGCACAAGTTCGGCCCCGACGGCCGCATCGTAGAAGAAGGCGTTCGCCTCGAAGTTCAGCCGAAAACTCCGGATGTCCCAGTTCGCGCTCCCAACCGAACCCGCCTTCCCGTCGACGACAATCGTCTTTGCATGGAGAAACCCGTCGTCGTAGGTGTAGGCCCGCACCCCGGCATCCAGGAGCTCGCCGATGAAGGAGAGGGTCGCCCAGTAGACGAACGGGTGGTCGGGTTTGCAGGGAATCATGATCCGCACATCGACGCCGGAGAGCGCCGCGAGCCGCAGGGCGTCGGTGACGCTCCCATCCGGAATGAAGTAGGGCGTCTGGATGTAGACCGACTCCCGGGCGGAGTTGATCAGTTTGATGTAGCCCTCTTTTATCGGGTTCCACCGGGTATCCGGACCGCCCGAGACAATCTGGACGGGCGTCGTGCCGGGGGCGCCCGGGTCGGGAAAGTAGCGGCCATCGAGGACCAGGTTCTCGCCGGTGGTATAGTTCCAGTCGAGAAAGAACCGGAACTGGAGCATCTGGGCGCCCGATCCGGAGATCCGGATGGCGGTGTCGCGCCAGCGGCCGAGCGGCCCCTTCCCGAGGTAGGTGTCTCCGATATTGAACCCCCCGATGAACCCCATGACCCCGTCGATGACGGCGATCTTTCTGTGGTTGCGGTAGTTGACCCGATAGAAGGAGGGGAAGAAGACCCCGATCTTCCCGCCGGCGTCCGTCAGTTCGGAGAACGCCTTCCGCGACCCGCCCCCGGCCCGGGTCCCCATCGCGTCGAAGAGGAGGCGGACTTCGACGCCCGCTCGTGCCTTTTCGGCAAGGGCGTGGACGACCGCCCGACCGAGTTCATCGTTGTTGACGACGAAGTACTCCAGGTGGATATGATGGCGGGCCTCCCGGATCGCGGCAAAGAGCGCGCCGAACTTATCCTCACCCCGGGTGTAGATATCGACCCGGTTCTTCTCGGTCAGGAACGCCCGGTTGTTCCGGAGGAGGAGAATGATCGTCTCGCGAAACGCCGTCGCCTCGGGGGTGGTAAACCGGTAGCGGGGATCGGCAAACTCCCGATGCTGCTCCTCGAAGACCTCACGCAGAAAGCGGCGATCTTCCCGTTCCTTGACGACGAACATCTTCTGCCGGGCGTAGTTCTGCCCGAAGAGCAGGTAGAGGAAGAACCCGACCGGCGGCAGGAGGAAGAGGACCATCAGCCAGGCCATCGCCGCCGTCGGGTTCCTTCGCTCGAAGAAGACGATGGTGACGGCGAATATAACGTTGAGGATCAGGATAACGGCGATCGAGATTTCCAGTTCCATTCAGCCTGCCTCCCCGATGGAATCGGATATGACATTCTATCTCTCGGCGAAGTATATCCATCTGCCGGGCGGCGATTGTCAGACGAACACGGATACGAACCCGAGCGCGATGAATATGAGAAAGGTGGCGACGCCGATCCACCCGATGGTGATGAAGACGAAGGAGAGACGCCGGTCCCACTGGAGGACCCACCCGATCACGACGCTCGAGTACAGCCCGAAAGGCGGGACCACCGGGAGGATGAGGAGCGTCACCGCACCGTACCTTGCAAGGAGCGGCACTCCTTTCATCTTCTCTTCCGTGCGCTTCAGCAGGTTTCCGACCCGCGCCGACTGGAAGGCGAACGCGTCGCAGACGAAGTAGAGGGCAAGCACGGCGCCGACCTCGACCAGCGTCATGATCGTGAGGATCGCGGCGGGATGAATCCCCATTCCCACGCCGACGAAAGCGGCGTTCGCCTGGAGGATGACGGTGGACGCGATCAGGCCGAGCACCTGCGCCGTCGGGATGCCGAGCGTCAGACCGAAGATCAGGGGAAGGAGCGTGGTGAAGATGAAACCGGTTGCCACTGCTTTTGCGGCATAACGAAACCAGGTGAATACCACGGAGAGGAACATTGCACCCCGCCTTCCCGTGCCGCAGGGAGAGTTAGAGCGTATATATCTATCCTGCCCCTGTCGGACCGGGCATGTTTATATACCAAATCCGATGCTTTGATGCAGTTATGGCAACCACAACATCCGGCATCGGTATAGGCGGATTCGGTACGCCGGTTCCCCTGCCCCGGTGGCTCGTTCTGATCCAGGGCATCGTCGCCCTCGCCCTGGGCATCCTGCTCCTGGCGTATCCCGTCGGAATCCTCCTCGTTCTTACCGTGCTCCTCGGGATCTACTGGATGATCAATGGAATATTCGTCCTGGCAAGCCTTTATTCGGATAGATCGGACCAGGGGTGGAAGACAGTCGTCGGTGTTCTCGGCATTATCGCCGGCATCCTGGTCCTTGCCTATCCGCTCTACAGCACCTATCTCCTTCCGACGATTCTCGCCATCATCATCGGCGTGGAAGGGCTGATCATCGGAGCCGTCCATCTGGTACGAGGGTTCTCCGGCGCCGGCACGGGAGCGGGAGTTCTCGGCATCGTGAGCATCATCTTCGGGATCATTCTGATCGCAAACCCGTTCATCGCCGCTCTCGCTCTGGTAACGGTCCTTGCGGTCCTCGCCATCATCGGAGGAGCCCTGACAATCATCATTGCACTCCGGAGGCCTGCCTGACGAACCATTTCCACAAGGGTAAACGGAATCTCCGGCCGGTAGCCGGGGAAGCGAGGGTGCAGATACCCACTGCAGGAAGAGGGCCGTAGCCTTTTTCTCTTCAGGAACCGATAGGGGCTCCCATGCTTGATCGGATGAGGGAAAGTTCAGGACCTGTGGTCGGTTTCAGGTTCGACGGAAAACTGAGCGAGATCGAGTACGAAACCATTCTGGTCCCGGAACTCGAACGAGCGATGAACAACGATCGCCAGAACATCCGGGTTCTCTTAAAGATCGAGAGTTTCCGCAGCTGGAGGCCGGGGGAGGGCTGGGAGGCCTTCAGGCAGTGGCCCGGGATAGCGAGGGTCGACCGGATCGCAGTCGTCGGGGGAGAGCGGTGGCGGGAATGGATGAACCGTCTGCCGGGGCTCTTTGTCGGCTTCCCGGGAGTCGACGTCCGCTACTTCCCCGAAAGCCGTCTCCGGGACGCCTGGGGCTGGCTGCGGGAAGGACTTGCGGTCCTTCCGCAGGTTGCCTGAAACGTCTATATACCGCGGGCCCCAACCCATCGGTATGCACTGTCCCGTCTGCGGGCACGACTGCGTCACGGATGCCCGTGCGCTCCTCACGGAACTTCCCGGGCGTTTCGCCCCCTGTCCCGACTGCACGGGGCTTGTCTACGACAAACAGAGCCCTCCGCCCGATATCGATGCGGCGGAACCCTGCCCCTCCTGCGGGAAACGGTTCATCGACGAGGTCTTTGCCGATATCTACCGGGTGATGGTCGGCGAGGGGGACCTCTCCGGGGCCGAACCTCTCGCCGCCGCCGGGACGCCGCTCATCCACCCCGGCCATTCCCTGCAAAGGGCCCCCTACCTCCCGCCCCGGTCGCTCGTCCTCCTCTCCCGGTCGGTCGGGGACCGGGCGGCCGTCCGCCTTGTCGCCGAGGTCCCGGAAGTCCGGGGAGTCGTCCGGACGGGTGCCGGGACGCCGGGGATCAGCGATACCGACGCTGCACCCATGACGTACACCCTGCTTGCGGGCTGCGACGTCCGGGCCGACGTCTTCTCCACCCGGAGAGGACCGGTCGTCGTCTACAAACAGCAGTCGGCCCTGCACGTCGAGTTCCCCCGGGGCCGGAACGAAAAGATCCTCGCCCTCGAGCGGGAGATCGGGCGATGCCGGCCCCGGACTTTCGTCGACGCCTGCTCGGGCGCCGGCACCCTCGGGATCGCCGCCGCCCGGGCGGGCGTCCCCCACGTAATCTGCAACGACGCCTGGTACGCCGCCGCCTGCTGGACCGCCTGCAACCTTCAGGTGAACCGGGAGTCACTCGGCATCGAGGAAGTGACGATACACCGGTCCTATGACGACCTCCGGAGCCGCCCGGTTGCGCAGGACCCGCTCCTGGTCGCCACCGCCGCCGGGAGAGAAGAGGTCCACGTTTATCAGGGGGACCTCCGGCTGCTCCCGGCCGTCCTCCCGCCCGAGATCGACCTTTCCGCCCTCGACCTCTTCGAGAAGGCGGACACCGGGAAGGTCGGCCGGATCACCCGGGCCTGGCAGGCCCGGGTGGGCGGAGTTATTTTTATCCCGTAGACCATAGTACATATGGGGACTAGCCCGGGTGGCTCGGCGTCACCTGTTACCCGAAACCGTCGTTGTGCGGGGGGCGAAGTCCGGAGAAGGCCGCAGCGGCTTGCAGAATCCGTTGCATTCCGACAAAGAAGCCTCGTCCCATGAGGTCGGCGGAAAGGTATCAATGCCCCGGAGGGGGCGGCGACCTTTTGCCGCGGGTACCGGTTCAGGCCCGGAAGGGAGCAGACTCACCGTGGACGTTCGGCGCCCATGGGGTTGCGGGGTGGAGGAGGAATGCAGCGGTGAATGCCTGCGCGCACGGTCGACCGAGGACGCGTCCCCAACGGCGATCTCCATGGCAAAAGTAACGATTCTTGGGGCTACAGGGAACGTCGGTACGTTTGCAGCCCACACCATATCCGAGATCCCGTACGTCAGCGATATGCTGCTCGTCGGGAGACCCGGCCGTGAGCATTATCTTGCAGGCTGCTGCCGCGACCTATCCGATTCGTTTGCTGCGCGAGGCACCGATGTCCGGCTCTCCTACAGCACCGATCTTCTCGACGCGGAAGGCTCGGACGTCATCATCTGCACGGCAGGCGTGCCCCGCCGGGCCGATCAGAACAGGAACGACCTGGCCTTTGAGAATGCACAGATCACCGCAAAGACCGCCGAGACCATCGGCCAATGCGCGCCCGATACGCTTCTCTTTGTCGTCACGAACCCCGTCGACGTCATGACCGCCGTCGCCCTGAAGTATTCGGGGCTCAAGCCGCGGCAGGTCTTCGGCCTCGGGACGCACCTCGACTCGATGCGCTTAAAGTCTTTGATTGCCCGCTACTTCCGGGTCCACGTCAGCGAGGTGCATACCCGCATCATCGGCGAACACGGGGACAGCATGGTCCCGCTCTGGTCGGCGACGACGATCGGCGGCATCCGGATCAGCAACCTGCCAACCTTCTCTGGCCTGCCAGCGCAGGAGATGATCGACACGGTCAAAACGAGCGGCGAGGCGATCATCAGGGATAAGGGCGCTACCGTCTACGGACCGGGTGAAGCGATTGCAACCCTCGTGCGGACGATCCTCGGGAACGAAAACCGGATCCTCACCGTCTCAAGGTACATCAAACGCGAGATCCACGGGATCGGCGACGTCTGCATCGGCGTGCCCGCCCGCATCAACCGCGACGGCGTCTTCCCGATTCCACTCAGTCTGGAAGAGGACGAGATCGCGGGGTTCGCGGAATCGGTCGAGAAGATCCGAAAGATCACCGCCGAAGTGATGGAGCGGCTCGAAGAAGCCCGCTAAGTCGGGAAAAGTAGGTAACCGAGATCCACTTTATATGAGAGTGGACTCGACAATTTCGGCGCTTTCGACACCCTCAAGGTTCCGGAGCGCGGTTTCGATCTCATCAGGAGCCCCGGCCCTGTCGGGGACGACGACGGCGGCTTTCAGCGCCACGAGACCAAAGCCAATCGGCTCTTCTCTGATATCGTCGACCGGGACGGCCGCCCTGATCGCCGCTTTGAGTGCTTCACGGTCGACATCGGGAGACTCGGGCATTATCTTCACGATGATGGCTACGTTTCCCATCGGTCACGGCCCCTGGAACCCGCACTTGGGACATGTATAGGGTATGCTCTGCTCCCTGCACCGGTAGCACCTGTTGATCTCGTGCGCGCACACCGGGCACGAGAACCAGGTAGAGCCTGCCTCAGCCAGAGGGGCGTTGCAGGAGGTACATCGATCTCTCGCTGTCATCGTTAATTTCCTCGAACGTTATCCTATCATATCGCCTCCGGAGCAGTTAAAATCTCGGATCGACGAGAGTCCCGATGACCTCCTCATCCCGGAGGGCGCCGCGGACCCGGTCGTCGTGCCTGCCGTTCACGATCCGGGCCCGGAGACCGTGCTCGAAGACGAACCCGATGAACGTGGGGTCGACCTCCTCGGGAACGAAGGAGGGGTCGGTGACCCGCGAAAGGAGCCGGCGGTGGTGATGGACGCCGTCGACCGATTTGAGGAGAAGAAGGTCGGCCGAGAGTTCGTTCGCGACCCAGGCGGCAATGGTGTCGGAAGTGACGTTCCAGGAATGAGGAAGGGGGTCGGCCCGCCGGAGGGCGCAGTAGGGGAGGAGGACCGTCACCTCGGACGGGCGGACGAGAACGGGGGCCGCCGGGACGCCGTGCGAGGCGATATACCACGCAAACTGCTCCATGCCGGAAATCGCCATCCAGTGGGCGGCGGTATCGGAGACAGCGAGGCGCCGGACGAGCTCGGCGAACTTCCCGCCGCCGGGCACGATCAGCACCGGACGGCCGACCTCCCGGAAGATCTCGAGCAGGGGGGCGACCCGGTCGAAGAGGCTGCCGCCCACCTTGACGACCAGCGGGGGTTCAAGCGGTGTCATATCGTTCTGGTATTATACCGGGGGATACATAATAACTCTCGCGTATGCGCCGGATCGCCGCGACCGTCCTGCTCCTCTGCCTCCTTGCCGGAACAGCCGGCGGTATCCAGATCGTCGAGTTCTGTCCGGACCCCTACCTTCCCGGCGACCTCGACGAGTACCTGGTGATCGAGGGAGAAGGGACGCTCGACGGGTTCGTCCTCTCGGACGGCGAGGGCGGCTACCGGTTCCCTCCGGGGACACGGGTCGACGGGCGGCTGGTGGTCGCGCGGAGCGGCCCGGCCTTCGAGCAGACACACGGCTACCCGCCCGACTTTGAGAGCGAAGAGCGGACGCCGGCCGTGCCGGACGTGATCCCGAACGGAAACCTCCTTATGGCGAACCGGGCCGACGAACTTCTCCTCTACCGGGGGACCGACCTCGTCCAGCAGGTCGCCTGGCCTGACGACGTCCGCCCCGGGGAGGGGCAGGTCCACTACCTCGCGGATGGCGTCTGGGACCCGCGCCCGCTCGCCATCGGTCAGTCCCGCCTCTCATCCGCGACCTTCGACGACGTCGCGGTGACCGCATTCGCCGCCCCGGACTGCTCGCGCGAAGTCTTTCTGGCGGCCGTAGCGGGCGCGGAACGCGAGATCCTCGCCAACGTCTACGAGTTCACCGACCCGGACCTTGCGGAGACGCTCATCCGTGCCCGCGAACGGGGCGTGGCCGTGACCGTCCTCCTCGAGGGCGGGCCGGTGGGGGGCATCCCGCCGGAGGAGCGGGCGGTCGCTGGCACTCTCAACCGGAGCGGCGTTGTGGTCCTTTCGATGACGACGACCGATGCAGCCCACGCGAAGTACCGCTACGATCACGCGAAGTATCTCGTCATTGACGCCGGGACGGTCCTTCTCGGGAGCGAGAACTTCAAGCCCGGCGGCTATCCGGCGCCGGGACTGCAGGGCAACCGCGGGTGGGGGGTCTCTCTTGAAGACCCCGAACTCGCGGCTTACTTCCGGGAGGTCTTTCTCCTCGACGCGGCGGGCGGGGATATCGTCCCGGCAGAGGGCACGGCGGCCGATCCCGGCAGATCCTGGGCGCCCGCCTACACGGTGGAGTTCGCCCCCTGCCGCGCGGAGGGGGCGCGGGTCACGCCGGTGCTCTCTCCCGACACAAGCGCGCTCGTCACGCACCTGATCGAGGGCGCAGAGGAGAGTATCGCAATCGAGCAGGCCTACATCACAAACGAGACCGCCTACGACCTGAACCCCTATCTCGCAGCCGCGATCAACGCCTCCCGCCGGGGGGTCGCGGTGAAGGTGCTCCTCGATTCAGCCTGGTTCAACACCGAAGGCGACGCGGACAACGACGAGATGGTCGGGGTCGTCAACCGGATCGCCGCGGCCGAAGGACTCCCGCTCGAGGCGCGGCTCGCCGATATCGAGGCGAACAACCTCGCGAAGATCCATAACAAGGGCGTCATCGTCGACGGGCGTGCGGTCCTCGTCAGCAGCATCAACTGGAACGCCAATTCGCCGGCGTTCAACCGCGAAGCAGGCGTGATCGTCGAGCACCCGGAGATCGCCGCGTATTATACCCAGATTTTTCTGGACGACTGGAACGCCTCGAAAGCGGACGACGCTCCCGGGCCGGACCGGCGCAAAATAGTTGCGGCGGCATGTATCCTCATCGGGCTTCTCGCGCTCTATCTCTACCGGCGGGAGCGCGCGTGAGCGGCCTCACCGGCGTTCCGGGAAGCCGGCGGAGCGGCAGACGTCGCAGATGGTGATCGTCCCTTCGCCCGAGGCGACGGCCGAGACCCAGCGCTCGATCACCAGATCGAGGTCGTCGGGGAACTCCTGCCGGCTGAATCCCCGCTTCCGGCTCAGGTACTGGGAGATCGCAGCCCTGCTGATTCCGAGGCGCTTGGACGCCTCACTCTGGCTGATTCCCCGGTCGTTCACCAGCCGGTAGACCATCTCGGCGCGCATCCGGGGAAGGAGCATACGCGCAAGGTTGTCGCAGTGCATGATGTCGCAGGGAGGGGGCTCGGTCATTGTGCGGACACCATCTCGGAGTCTTTGTACTCGTAGAGGATCTGCCGGGCGTCCCGAAAGTTGAACTTCTCCACGATCATATCGTTGTCCTTGAGCCTCTTTAAGGCATAGCGGACGGTGCGGGGGGCCAGGCTGCTGAGACGGACGAGTTCCTTGTGGGTCAGGGCACCCCCGTCCTCAAGCAGCAGGAGGATCTTCCGGGAGGACGGAGGAAGGTTCACATCATCCATACAGGCATGTTAACGCTGTTAACATATCAAACTGACGGATGTTATCATCCCGTGAGCCTATAGAATACCTATGCTGGAACGGCAGGAGAAAACAGCCCTCGTCGCGCTCGTATGCGTCGTCGGGATCGTGCTTGCGGCGCACCTCCTCTTCGGCGCCGTCGGTCGGCCGCTGGTCGCGACCCCATACTCCGACGATGTCCCGGACGGGGCCCTGGTCCTTCTTGAGGGGAGGATCGAGGAGGTCAGAGAGACCGCAACCGGGGGGCACCTGGTCCTCACCGTCAACGGCACCGCCGTCTTCCTGCCGCAGGACGCGGCTGCCGCGCTCGAACTCCGCGAGAACGAGAGCGTAACGCTCTATGGGGTCGTGCAGACCTACCGCGGGAAGCGGGAGGTGGTGGTCTCCTCCGCCGCGGACATCCGGGTGCTCGGATAGGTCACTTCTTCTTTGTGTAGAAGATATCGGCACCGTCGCCGTCTCCGAAATAGGGCCGCCCCCGCCGGGGCTTCGCGGGGATCTCTTTCGTCTTCGTGGTGTCCGGTTCGGACTCCCGGCGGGTGGGCGCCGGGGTCTCGTCGGGCCGCTTCTTTCGTCCCCCCTCCACACCGGTTCCTGAGAGGAGGTCTCCGTCGTTGATCCGCACGCTCGGCATACAGGACAGTTATCATCCGACCCGATATATGATACCTTGGATCGGTCCGGGAGCCTTCCGGAGAGAATATTCGGAAAAACACGCCCGCAAAGAGCCGGGAGGATTCATCTATTACAGGATAGATCGTAACACAGCGAACGGTGAGGGGCAGGATCGGCCGGTCCCCTCACGGACGCCGGCGGTTTTCCCGGAGAAGGCTTACAGGAACCGCTCAAAACGGTCGCGGGGCACCCGGCAGATCGGGCAGGCCTCGGGCGGCTCGTTCCGCGCGCAGAGGTAGCCGCAGACCCGACACCGCCAGACCGGGTACTTCAGGGTTCCCGGGGTCGGAACGGCCGCAGTGCGCGCTTCCTTTCGCCGCCGGCGTTCTGCCGGCGGCGGGCGCCGCTCCGGGACGGAAGCGGCGGCGCGCGTCCCGGCCACCACGTCGGGCGCGACATAGAGGGCGCAGTAGCAAGCACCGTAGTCGGCGAGATCGGGGTCACGGTAGTCACAGGGGCAGACGATGTCGAGGTCGTCCTCCCGGTTCCCGGAGGCGAGCCGGCAGGGGCAGGCTATATACCCGTAGCGTCCCCGGTTGGCGAGCAGACCCCGGGCGAGGCTACGGGTGAACTCACGGTCGGGGTTGACATGGTAACCGCCGGTCTTCGCATCGCGCTCGAGGTCCCGTATGAAGCGGTCGACTTCCTCGTCGCTCACCGTCTCAGGCACCGACGGCCTCCCGAATCTCCTTCTCCATGAACCCCGCGATCACCTTTTTGTCGTCGATGACGATCGTCGGAAACGAGAGGTGCGGGTTCCAGCGTTCAACCTCATCGACCACACGGTCCCGTTCCTCCCCCGTGAGCAGATCCACGTAGATATACGAGAACCCGACGCCGAGGTTGGTGAGGAGTTCTTTTGTTCGGGCACACCAGCCGCAGGTGCTCAGGGCGTAGAGGATCACCTTGCCGCGGTCAACTCCAGGAACATGCTGCATTTCCGTCATGGTTGTTCTAGTATCGGAGGCAGAGGGTAAGTAATTTACCCACCGGGACGGGAGCAGACTCGCCGCAAGGAGGAGATGATCCGGCGGGTCGGATTCGGTTATCTTCTTATTCCATGAGGAAGGAAGGTGGACCATACCATGAACGCTGGAATACCCGTCGGCGCCGTGATCACGCTTGTGCTCGGGGTATGGCTCTGCTGCATTGCCGCCGCACAGGGGACGACCATCGACGAGGTCGGGAGCGTTGTCGCCGGGGAGATGGTCACCATCAGCGGGACGACAAACCTCGCCCCCGGCAACCGTCTGATCATCACGGTGACACCGGTCGGGTTTGAACCGACGAACAAGTCCGCATCGGGAAGGACGAGCGGCACGTCGGGGACGGCCGTCGTAGAGGAGGGAAGCACCACCACAAACACCTGGTCGTTTGAGGCAGACACAACCGGGTTTGAGCCCGGCGAATATGTCGCGACCGTGGAATGGGTCGAGGGCGACGCCACCGCAAGCACCACCTTTGCCGTCACCGGGGCCGCCCCGACCACCCCGGCGGTCACCGCCGTCACACCGTCGACAACGGCGCCGACGCAAAGCCCCACCCCGACCGCGGCCGGACCCACGGTGCCGCTCGCAGCGGCGCTTGCGATAGGGCTGACCGGACATGTGCTGAAGAGAAGATAGGTGCCGGGACGCCGCCACGCCAACCTATATCAACAGAATCAGCACACGGGATGTCATGGCACCTGAATGGATCCGCAGGCGAGGTCTCCCGGTCCTCCTCGCCATCTGTCTTCTTGCTCTCTGTGCGGGGCCGGCCGGGGCGCGCGGGCCGGGGATCAACGACATCCAGCCCTACGATACGATCTTCGTCTACGAAGAGGGGCTCAACCTCACGGGGCTCCGCAACGCGACCACGGATAACCCCGTCACGGAGCTTCGGAGGTATCAGGACGACAACCCCGACCGGGGGGTCACGAAGGTCATCCCGGTCGCCGACGATACCGACTTTGAGGTCCAGGACTTCTCCGTGAACGGAGAGTACGGGACCTATTACGCCTTCAACCCCGCCGACGGCACGACGGCGCTCGTCATGGTCCGCGAGCCCGAGGTCTTTCTCGACGTGGTGCTCGCGGACCCCTACCACAACGAGCCCCTTACCGGGCTTTCGGTATCCCCGAACACCCGGATAGCGTTCAGGGTAGCCTCCCCCGATGTCGGGTCCTTCTACCAGGCGGGCGGCGTCTACCCGGCGATGGTCGATATCGTGATAACCCATCCGGGCGGCGCGGAGAGCACCGTCATCGACGGGATCAACCTTGCCGGATTGAACGTCAGTTCGGCCCGGTTCTACACCGACGACCCCGGCAGGCCCGGCGCGATCGCGCTCTCCGGCCTCCGTGAGCAGGGAACCTACACCGCCCGGGCCGTCTGGAGGACGCCGGAGGGTTTCGACGCTTACGCTCCCGACTCCGAGCCGGTGACGTTCACGGTCGGGAACCGTGTCGGGGTCGATACCGGGACGCCGACGTCCCTCCCCACGACCGCACCGGCGGCAACCGCGACGCCCGCACCGACGACCGCGGTCCCGACGACTCTCCCCACGACCGTACCGGCAGCGACGGAGACCGCCACGCCGGCGGTGACCGCAACCCCAACAACGCTGCCCAGCCCCTCGCCGACCGGAGCCCCGCTCCCGGTCGCCCTGGCCGCGGCCGCGCTCGGTCTCGCCACGATCCTCATCGGCAGGCGCCGGTAAGCGAGGTCGGCAGAACCGGGGGGGCGGCCGGACCCGCCGTCTCCCGATAAAAGAGTTAATGCGTCTGCCGGTAGTAGTCCCAGGCGTCGACTTCGGTACCGTTCTCAAAGATACAGACGCCGTATTCACTGCCGTCGGGGTTCTGCCGTATCTCGTAGGCGTAACCCTGCTCCTTACACCAGACCGCGGCCGGGTTGGCGATGCCAACGACGCTTTCGCCGCACCGCGCGCAGGCCCACGGGACGGCGATGATCTCGACCGGCGTCCCCCACTGCTGGACGGTCATGACGTCGCGGGAGACCTCACCGGCGAAAGTGAGGCGCATTCCGTCGACGCGGTAGCGCTCCTCAAGCCCGAGCGGGAGGTAGTGCATCCCGTCATCGGCGATGATACCGTAGAAACCGCCCTCGAGGTCGATGTAGGCGACCGTCCCGGTCTCCGCGACGTAGGTCGCGTTTCCTGCCGTATCGATGGCGATGACCTCGACCGGAACGCCCCACTGCTGGATGGTCGCGGTATCCTCCAACACCCCGGCAACGAACGTCACGTTCGTGCCGTCGACCCGCCAGGTCTCGTCGAGACCGAGCGGGAGGTAGTGCCTGCCGTCGTCGGTGACAAGCCCGTAAAACCCGCCCTCGAGATCGATATAAGTGACCGTGGCGTTCCCGGAGACGAGCAGAACGCCGTCGATCCGCTCGATCGACCGGATCTCGACCGGGGTCCCCCACATCTGGATTCCGGCGCCGTCATCCGCAGGGTCGGCGCTGAACGCTACCCGGAGACCGTCGGTCCGGTACTCCTCCGGGAGGTTCGCGGGGAGGTACTGCATCCCGTCGTCGGCGACGATACCGTAGAACCCACCCTCAAGGTCAACGTAGGTGATTGTCCCGTTGGCCGCGACAGTGCGGCGGGTGGTATCGCCCTTCTCGATCTCGATGATCTCAACCGGCGTTCCCCACTGCTGGATAGTTGCCGTATCGTTCAGGGGATCAACAACGAATGCTACCCGGAGACCGTCGGTCCGGTACTCCTCCGGGAGGTTCGTGGGGAGGTAGCGCGCCCCGTCGTCGGCGACGATACCGTAGAAACCGCCCTCAAGGTCAACGTAGGTGATTGTCCCGTTCCCGGAGATGCGGTCGGCCGGGCGGTCCTCCCCCCCGGCGGCCATGCACCCGCAGACGACAACCGCACCGAGGAGCGTGAGGACGACGGCCAGATAACTGGGGTATGAATCCATCATAGGCATCAACATGGATACATTCCCTCGCCGGAGGTAAGTAAATTCCCTTAACTACGAACGGATTCGAAGTTATCCCGGAAAAAAGATAGGGGCTACCGTCCCCCGGCGCCGCCGCCGCCAAAACCGCCACCGCCGCCGAAGGACCCGCCGCCACCGCCGAACCCTCCGGAACCGCCGCTCGACGGCGGAGAGTAGAGGACAATAGGGGCAAAGATCACCGGCATGTTCGAGTAGAGCGGCATCCCGACGTCCGGGAGGCTGATGTTTAAGTTCTTCATCGCCTGCTCAACTTTATCGCCAAGGCCGAGCGCGGTCCCGTAGACCAGCCACTCTCCCCACATCGAGAGGTCGGCAGGGGAATACTGCCGGATCAGCGCCAGGTCCGAGAGGAAGTAGGCGAACGCGTCCCACTCAAGTTTCTCTTTGTAACGGTCGCCTTTCCAGAAACCGAAGAGCGTCGAGGGGAAGAGGGCCGCGATCCCGACCTGGACCGCGACGATGAACGAGAGGACACCGGCAGGGATCAGGAGGTAGGCCGCACCCGGCGCAAAGATGAACGCGAGGATCGCAAGCCCGCAGGGGATGGCGCCGAGGAAGATGAGCGGGAGGATCAGCGTCCGGCCGTCCTTCACATACTGCCGGGAGAGCGTGGTGTCCACGTCCCGGGAGAGGGCGGTGAGCGACTGCTGGTACTGCATGATCCGGTGCTGGTAGCCGGGGCTCCGCCGGGCGGTCTCGGCGAACTTGGCCAGTTCGGCGGTGTCCACGACGTGGTCGTCGGCGATGTTCCCAAGGAAGGTGAGCACCCGCCGCTCGTAGGGGTCCGTGGACTCCCCCGAGACGATCCGAACCGTGACCCCCTCTCCTTCCGATTTTTCCGTCACCACGATCTTACCCTGCCGGTGGAGGTCGAGGACCGTCGCGTAGAACCCGTTGTCGTCGAACTCGAGGGGGTCGCCTTTGAAGAGGAGGTTCACCTGCCAGGGTTTGAGTGTGGTATTCGGCGTGAAACTCAGATACTCGGGCACCGTAAACGGTTTCTCTCTGCCGTAGCGGAGGTAGACGCCAAGGAGGATGAACGGCATCGCAAGGACAAGGACTGCCGCAAGGCCGTAGAGGACGCTGGCCGCCCCGTAGAGGATCGGCGGCCAGCGGTTGGCGTCGGCCGCCTGCTGCCGCACGTCCGGGACAAACGTCGGGAAACCGTCGATTCTCTCCATGAACCCGCGGTCGAGGATCAACTCGACGTTCAGCGCGTCGTCCTGCGTGGCGCTCCCCGTGATGACGACGGCTTCCGCCGTCCGTTCGACATCGAGGGCCGAGGGATCCGCGGAGACTTCTTCGACCATCCGTTCGATGTTCAGGGTCGGCGGATGCGTGTAGACCTCCTCGATATCCCCGCCGAACGGCAGGGTGATCCGGAGGTCCCGGAAGGGAACATGCTCGTCCACGAGTTTCAGGTTCAGGTGCGCCCATTGGTCGTCGTACTCGACCGGCGGCCGGACCCGGTAGCGGTACTCAACCGTGTAGGTGCCCGGGTCGAAGTAGTCGGGGTTGTAGAGGCCCACTTCGTTTGCAAACGCAAGGCTCTGGATTCCCGCGAGATCGGAGGAACTCGCGGTCCCGGCGGCCGTCCGCACCTCGCCCCCCGCGTTCTTGACGTAGCCGATGGTCCCGGGCGGGGCGGTCATCCCGATAAACTCGATGTGCGGCTGGTCAATGGGGGCAAAAGTGAGCGGCGCATCCCAGTAGCGAAAGAGCATCCGGTACTCCCCGGCCGACCGGACAAGGTAGGTATAACGCTCGACCAGGGTCCCGTTTTCGTAAAAGACGGCATCGTAGTGCTGAACCTCCAGGTCCTCCCGGAATAGTTCGGGGAGCGCCGCCGCTCCGGCGACCGCCAGCACCCCGACAAGCAGGGTGATGGCGACAAGGATGAGGATCTGCTGCCGCTCAGTCATGCGCATGGTTCATCAGAACGCTATCGTCGGAACCCGCTCGATCTCTTCACCGAACTCGAGGTAATCCAGCTTCGTAAAACCCAGAGCGCCGGCGATAAGGTTCGAGGGGATCGTATCGGTCATGGTGTTGTACTGCTGGGCGATGTTGTTGTAGGTGTAGCGGTGCCGGGCGATCTCGTCTTCGACCCCCTTCACCGCGCCCATCAACTCCTGCACCGTCTTGGAGGTCTTGAGGTCGGGGTAGTTCTCCGCGACGGCGAGGAGCCGGCCGAGGACCGACCGGGACTCGCGCTCAAGTTCGTTCAGGTCGCCCGCCCCGGCGCTGCCGATGCGGGCCCGCATCGCGGTCACGCCGGTCAGGGTCTCCTTCTCAAAGGTCGCGTAGCTCTTCACCGCGCCGAGGAGCTGCTCGATCATATCCAGCCGCTTCTTCATCGCGACCTTCACCTGCCCGACCGTCGCTTCGGCGGAGTTTTTGAGCGACAGGAACCGGTTATAGATGCCTATGACGACTGCCACAATGCCGATGATAACCAGCACCACGACAGCGATAAGGACGAGAGAGATGATGTCCACCAAGGTTGTCACCAGTAAAATATGTGCCTTGCGGAATATTTAAGGGATAACTCTCAAGACCCCGGGAGTGAGGTACGCACGGGGCCGACCGGCCCTTCCGCGGTCCGGTCCGATTGCTCCTGGACCACCTCGCCGGAACTCACCATCGCCACGACCTTCCCGTCCGCGTCCCGGAGAAGGGCGTTGCGCCAGCGGATCGGCCGTTCCCGGCCATCCCGGGTGATGACCGGACTCTCCTCGATGGGGGGAGGTTCAATCCCGCCGTCCACGAGAAGGGCAAAGTTCTGAGCGAGACGGTCGCGAAGGTGCTCCGGAACGACCGTTGCAAACCAGTTCTTTCCGGCGAGGTCTTTCTCGGCATACCCCAGGATCTCACCTCCCCGCCGGTTGACAAGGTCGATGGTGCCGTCCGCCTCGATCACCGCGATCATCACGCCGGCCGCGTCCAGGTAGCCCTGCGCCCGGTCGCGCTCAGCGACCAGGAGAGCTTCGGCGGTGGTGCGGTCGGTGATGTCCTCGGCGATCCCGAGCATGTACTTCAGCACGCCCCGGGAGTTGAAGACCGGGACCTTCTTCATGGAGAGGCTCGTTCCTGTCGGGAGGCGGACCTTCTTCTCGGGGGCGGTCGACCGTTCCAGCATCTCCCGGTCGCCGTCGGCGAAGAAGGCCGCCATCTCCTGCGGGAAGAGGTCCGTCGCCCGTTTCCCCACAATCTCCTCCTGCGTCATCCCGAGGAAGACTTCGGCGGCCCGGTTCGAGAAGACAAACGTGTTCCCCTCCACCTCCCGGACGAAGACCATGCTCGGGATGTTGTTGACCACCGAGTAGAGGAACGACTTCCACTGGGCCACCCGTTTTGCAGCGCGCAGCCGTTCGGTGACGTCACGGCAGACCACCCGGTAGCCGGTGAAGTCGCCGATCAGATCATAGATCGGCGTCCCGCTCACTTCGAGGATGACGGCGCTTCCGTTCTTGTGAAGCATCGTCCACTCAAAGAGGACGCGCGGTTTCGGGTCGGCGAAGAGCCCGGCAAACTGTTCCCGGACCCGCTCGGCCTTCTCCGGGGCCATGAAATCGCAGGGTGTCTTTTGAAGCATCTCTTCGGGCGCATAACCAAGGATATCCCGGCTTTTTGGGCTGACGTAGGTGAACGTGCAGGTCTCGTCGACGTTCAGGATCAGGTCGTTGATGTTCTCGACAAGGCTCCGGAAGAGCATCTCGCTCTCGCGCAGGGCCTCCTCCGCCCGCCGTCCCTCGGTGATGTCCTCAAGGATGATGGTGACCCCCGGCGCCCCGTCGTTAAAGACCGTGGGAAGAAACTTGATCCGGAAGAAGAGTTCCTCGTCCTGCCGCAGGAACCTGAGCTCTTCCGTGACCTCGCGGCCGTTCAGGGCGTCGGTGATCCGGCTCCGTATCAGCGGGTGGTCAAACGCAGCGAGCGGCGACGCCTCGATGCTTTTTTCGAGGATATCATCCCGGTTCTTTCCCGCAAACGTGCAGACGGCATCGTTTGCCTGGACGATCCGGCGGTCGCGGTCGAGAACCAGCACGAGATCGGAAGAAAAATTGAGCATGGCGGCGATGGGAACCCGTTGCGAGAGGTAAAAAACCTTGGCCTTGCCATAGGTCTCCATCTCCACCTGGCCCGACACGAGGAGAACATCGAGATACCGGGAGACGGTGTTCCGGTTGATTCCTACGGCGGCAGCAAGATCAGAGACCGACATGCCCCGCGGGTGCTCTTTTAACGCGTTGAGCAGGAGAGAGAGTGCGTCGGTAGTGGGGTCCATGTGCAAACAGAATTTCGCGCAAGGGGATATAGGGTTTTGCAGTGACGCAATGCTTTTATGCCGCACACAATGCTACGCCTCAATGCAAGGCAATGAGAGAAAAGTATATAATTGATATTATCCAACACATGATCCCCAGAGTCTGGAGGAACTCTCCGACAGACCGGGCCACACGGGCACAGGTGGTCCGGGCCGGCACAAGAACGGCTGGGATCGGTGAACGGAACATTCACCACGCTGATTGCACCAACGTCACGGTGCACCGGGGAAACCCGGTGCATGCAAGTATCCAGACACACCTCTCTAAACGCAACCGGCACGGTGTCCGGCGGCCCGGGCGGAAGGCACAACCGCCCGGGATAACCCCGTCGGAACGCCGCCATGGTTATCACACACCCAACAATACACCTCATTCCTCTTTTTTTTTGAAGAACTGCTCCGGAAGAGAGCGGCATCCGCCGTCAGGGCGACGCCGCGAGAAGCGACCCGAGCACCCGGGGGAGGTCCTCCTTTGCGGTGACGACCGTGGCCGACTCCTCGAGCATCAGGTTGACCCGCTCGTAACGCCCGGCGACCCGGAAGTCGGTTCTGAGAGCGACGACCCGTTTTCCCAGGGCATACGCGTAGCCCATCTCCCATGAAGTCCCGGAATCGGCGTCCGCGCCGTCGATGACCGCGACGACGACGTCGGCGCCCCGGAGGGCCGGGAGGTGCCGGGCAAAGATAGCCCGGCGCTCCTCCCGACACCGGGTATGACTCGTGTCCCCCACCTCCTGGGGGAGGTAGACCTCAAAGAGATGCGCTTCGAGGAGGGCGCGAAGGGCGAGGTTGTAGGCCTGTTCCGCCTCCGAAAAGAGCGGGGCGGCGAGATAGACCCGGTAGCGGGCGAACTCCTTCACGTCGACAGCCGGGATGTCCGGAAACCGGGCGAGGAACGCCCCGCGCCCGGGCTGTTTTTCGGACGAATAATAGGTCGTCGTCACCCCGCAGGCGGGCGAGGAGTCCACCCCGATGATCGCGAGCGGCGGCTCACCGCGATCCCGGATCGCAGCACGGACCTCCGCCTCGAGCCGGTCGAGGAGCGCTGCAAATGCGGGGGTTGCGAGACGGCGTCGGTCCCCGTGGGACCGACCCGGTCGGGCCATAGGTCCGACCAGGTCCTGAAACGAGCCCGGCGACCGGTCGGGACCGAGGTAGATCGTCTCCGGGCAGGGGAGCGGGACCATCTCGATCGAGAAGCGCCGGCAGCGCTCGACGGTCCGACGGAAGTCGCGGAGGTCCTCATCGGTCGTTATCCCGCGGGCGCGGCATGCGGGGTTCTGGATACAGGGAGCGATGAGCACGTACATTGATAGTACCTGGGCGGCGTACAATAACAAGACAGATGATACCGCTCTACGCCTACCGGGACAACACCTGCGATCCCCGGAAGTGCACGGCGAAGAAACTCGCGCAGCGCGGGCTTGCGAGGATCGTCACCGCCGTTGCAAAGATCCCCCGCTCGACCCTCCTCCTCGACCCGACGGCGGAGAGAGCGGTCTCCCCCGCCGACCGGCACCTCTCCTCGATAACGGCGCTCGACTGTTCCTGGGAGGTGCTCGACACCGGGGCCGTCGCCTCCTGGCGCAACCGCCGGGCGCTCCCGTTCCTCGTAGCCGCAAACCCGGTGAACTTCGGCCGGCCGTTCCGGCTGACATCGGTGGAGGCGATGGCCGCAACGCTCTACATCCTCGGGGAGAAGGAGCAGGCACGCGACATCCTTGCTCCGTTCGGGTGGGGGCTGCGGTTCCTGGAGGTGAATGCCGACCCTCTCGCGGAGTACGCGCAGGCAAAGGACAGCGCCGAGGTCGTCGCCATCCAGGCGCTGTATATGTAATCGAAGACCGCCGTCGGCGGCACGTTGTCGGAATGGAAAAAGAGAAGCGCAACGACACCAGAAGGGGTGCAGGGGGGTGAATGCCCACCCGACCACCCGAACGCGGCAAACACCGCACGCGACGAATGAGTGCGAGCACCTCCCATCGGGATGTGCCCTAACTCCTGCGTCTACAGTTCTCTCATGTCACCGGGGTAATAGTTCCCCAAGTAATTAGATGCTGTATGCGATATTTATACGATTCTATTTAATATCGCAGATCAACGCCCAGTTTTGCCCCGATTTTCCGAAAGACTTTTGAAGAATCCACTGTTTTCCCGAGTACCTGCAACATCCGAACTCCTGATAAGGAAAAAACCGATAAATCGAAGGCAAAGATACGAAACGATTCATTCCCGGCGTCAGACAGGCGACGTCCGGGGGGAAGGGCGCAGGGTCGTACCCGAGCAGGACATACACCCCGTGCATCGGAGGGGGCCAAAAGACCGGCGATGGCGCTCGATATCGCCGCCGCAGAGGCCGGAGGTGGGTATGTGTACGTCACCTCTACAACCCGGATACCTGGCCTGACGGGCTCAAACTCTGTTTACCTCGCTCCGGGGTATACACCGGGGCGTAATCGGAAATCTTCCCTTTTTCGGGCTGAAAAAGAACCTCTGTCGACGATAGAGACCGTCCGCACGCGAGCGAAGGACGCGAAACCTGCGTGATCGTCTCCCCCTTCGCGGCTTCGCGTGAGTCAACAATTGCAGGAGGAGTGATACGGTCTCACCAGAACCCCGGCACCAGGACATACATCGCCCAGCCCATATGCTCCCGGCCGTAGCCGAAGTACTCGTCCTGGAGGCGGTGGAGGTAGTCGATCATGAAGTCGCGCTCAGGATGGTCGGGGTGGTCGCCGAGCCAGGAGAGGACCGACCGCCAGATCCCCGACTCATAGCGGTCCCAGTCGTCCCGACTCGCCCGAATGACGGCGGCGACGTCGAGCCCGGCCTCCCGCACGGTACCGAGGGTCTCATACTCCGTCAGGACGTCGGGCCACTCCCTGGCGAACTCAGGCGGGGCGCGGTCGGACCTCCAGCAGCGGTCGCCGATGACGATACGCCCCTCGTCCGAGACCATCCCGAGGAGGGCGTCGAGCGTCGCCGCAAACCCGCCCCGGATGTGGGACGCTCCGATCGCCGCCGCGCAGTCGAACGGCTCGTCGGGGACGTACTCCCGGGCGTCCATGCATCGGACGGCAATCCGGTCCCCGAGCCCCGACGCCCGAAACGCCTCCTCCGCCCGCCGGCAGGCATCCTCACGCACCTCGATCCCGACCCCGGATATCCCGTACTCTCTTCCCCAGAGGGCGAGAATCGTGCCGTTCCCGCACCCGACCTCCACGACGCGGGACCCTTTCCGGAGCCCCGACGCCCGCCCGGCGGCGAGCACCTTCTCCGGTGTGGTGGGGTTCATGATCGCAAGCGATCCCTGAGATATCCTGACAAGTTCGCTATCTTCCATTGATCGGTGGTCCTCCCGAACGCTTGATCCGTCGTACATGGGTGTTTCCTGCCCATAAAACCGTGTACCCCCTCCCGAAAATACACTTTTTTTTTGCCGCCGTCGGGGCGGAGCGGATAGGTAATTACTAATAGGGCCCCTCAGAAAGAGAGTATCATGCAACGGCGCCATATCCTGCTCCTGATCCTTCTCGCGGCCGCCGTCATCGCCGGAGGCTGCATGGCCCCTGAAGATACCGGTGAGATACAGCCGCCGGTCTCCCCCACCACCCCGTCGCCGACAGAGGCGCCGGCGGTGGGATCGGGCCAGCCGGCCCCCACCCCGGCCGGGCCCGTCCGGGGGGAGAAGACGCCGCAGAGCGTGGAGTTTGTCGACCCGCGGGTCTACCACATCCCGACCCCGACGCCCGCGATCACAATGACGAAACTGCCGGACGACCTCCGGGTCTCCGGAAAGATGGTGGAGTACGCAACAGCAACCGTCGACTACCCTCCCCGCGTTCTCGCCACCGGGACCTACCACATCCCTTACCCCTACTGGGACCTGAACGTGAGCGTAACGCCGATGAACGAATACCCCTGGCTCGGGATCGAGGTCCGGGACCCGGAGGACCCGAACCGGGTTGTCAAGAAGATCCAGTACTCCCGATCCGATATCCTGTATCCCGACAACAGTTCGCGCTCAACAGGAAATAGTTCCACGACAGTCGATTTTTCGGAAAGAGAGGAGACATTCACCATCCGGGAAGGGTATGACGACTTCTACTTTGTTATTCGCTCGGAATCGCTGAAGTCGCTCACCCTCACCATCAGGGTCCCTGAGAAATATCTCGTCTAGGTGGAAGGGAGCCCCTCCCCCTCTTCTGCGACCCGGAGTTCCCGGCTGTAATCCTCTATCGCGGCAACATAATCCTTCCATGCCTGATCCGCCGCGGCAAGGTTTCTCGTTGCCGAGGAATATGCCTGGATATCGTAGGCGACTGCAGCCGAAGACCAGAGCGAGAACGCTCGGTTCAGGTTGTCAAGCGCCCGGAGATAGGCCGCCTGCGCTCCGGCATACGTTTCCGGGACCGCGTCGGCCCCGATGACCTGCCGGTGGTATGCCGTAACGGCCATGCCGTAGTCGGCGACGGCCGCAAACTCCCGCGCATAAGCATCGGCTTCAGCAATCGATGGGCTGTCCGGAGAAGAGTGCAGGTAGACCGAGGTCCTCTCGTAGACACGGGAGAGGTCGGCCTCCGACGCCGCCACGTGGCCGCCGAACGCGGCAACCTGCCGGGATTCCATGTAGTCGTGGAGAAGCAGCCCGCCGACGAAGACAACCGCTATCACGGCAACCGCCACGCCGCCGGCGATGAGCGCCTTCCTCCGGCCGATGGCGACGTTCGGGAGTTTGAAACTCTTCAGGTCCGGGAGATCGGGGATGTTGAAGTCCATATCCGTCACGCTCCTCCCGCCGGCAGGCGGACCGGGAAAATGCGGTACTCAACCGGTGCGAGGGTGTAGCGCAGGGGTACGACCTTCGGAGTCTCCGACTTTACGCTCTGGATCAAGCCGCCCTGAACGTTTCCGATAGGGAACGGCTTTACCCACGTCGAGTTCTCCGAGGAGACCACGGTGTAATTCGTCCCCTCGACGTAGTAGTAGTGCTCTCCCTCGTACTCAAAGTGTTTCGGCGTGTACCTCGCGTAATAGGGGTTGAATCCATCCATCCTGATGCCGAGGGCCATGTGGTCCGAGTATTCAAGCAGTACCGTATCGTAGCCGAGAGCATCGAGGAGCCCCGCCATCAGGATAGCCGCATCCTCGCAGTCCCCCTTCCCGTCGACGAGCATCTCGGTGGGGTATTTGGGGTACTCGACGCCGCTCCTCAAGTGCGGGGGGAGGACCACGTTGAAGTAGGAGTCCGTGCTGTTGTCGAGGGCATAGGGAATCTGCTGAACGAAAAAGACGACGTTCATCAGCCGGAAGTACCCCTCCTCGGGGTTGCCCGCGGCGGGTGCGATCCGACTGGCCAGGTCCTCCAGGATCGGCCGGTCGGCGTCCGCGAGGGCGTATCGCCCCCAGGCAACGTGGTCGGTGAGCCGCGGCGTCTCCCGGTGCTCAAGGAAGAGCGCTTCCGGGACCCGGACCTCCGTCGTCTGGACACCGCCGTCGATCGCCGTCCAGCGGAAATTCCGGGTATAGACCGGACCATCATCCGGGAAGGGCGTTGCCGTCGGTACCGGAGCGGGGGGGACGTATACGGGCGGTGCCGGTCCCGAAACCGGTCCTGCGGAACCGAGACCGATCGGCTCCCCGAGGAGGGCGGGTTTCACTACGAGCGCAACGGCCAGGATCACGATCCCGCCCGCGAGAACCGGGATAACATCTTTCCACTCCATCTCCGGGGTTCCACCACGTCTAGATATTAAGTATGGGCGACTTCCCGATAAATACGTTGATATACGGCCGTAGGCAGGCCGGGGGGCGAACGGGATCACCGGACCTTTCTCACGGCGCTCCGATGCCGAAGAACGCGGCGATGAACCGGAGTGCAGCGTAGAAGAAGTAGAGACCGAAGACCAGTTTCAGGGTCGCCGGCTGAAACCGTCCGATCGTCGCGGCCCCCACCCGGGCGCCGGCAATCGACCCGGCCGCGAGGATCAGCCCCGCCCCGAAGGCGACGTAGCCCTCCAGGAGCTTGACCCCGCCGCCCACGACCGCCATCGGGATCATGGACGCGAGCGACGTCCCCACCGTGACGTAGACCGGCGCCCCGAAGAGGTAGAGCAGCCCCGGAACAATGGCGTAGCCGCCGCCGAGGCCGGTGATCCCGGTCAGGACGCCGACCCCGGCCCCGAAGAGGAGATGGCCGGGACGCGTGCCCCCGATGCGTTCCGGCTCCGGACGGGTGCCGGGCCAGAGCCCCTCGCGGATCATCCCGAGAGACGGAACGAGGAAGACCAGCCCCAGGATGAGAGCGAGGAGGCCTGTGTAATCGACGAGGAAGGAGAAGAGCCAGGACCCGATGAGGACGCCGACAAGGCCGCCGAGAGCGATCCGCGCCGCCACCCGGCGGTCGAGACTTCCCCGCACAAGGTGGCCGGCGGCGCCGGAGATCGTGGTGAAGATGACCACGAAGAGCCCGGTCCCGATAGCGACGGGCTCCGAAAAGCCGAGGGAGAAGTACATGACCGGGAGCAGGATTGTCGACCCTCCGACCCCGACAAGGCCGCCGAAGACTCCGGCAACGAAGCCGACCACAAAGAGGAGAAGGGCCGATGCCGGCGTTGCCGGCGGGGCGACGGTGAGGCCCGCCCCGAGCATCACCGCGATCACGGCAACGAGCAGCGCTATCCGGACGGTCAGAACCCCGGCGGGCGGATCACGGTCCCGACGAGAGGAGGAGGGGGTTGACATCTCATGAACACCCAGCCCGTGACCGGAAAGGGTGTCGGGACGAGCCTGAACCGCAGTCAGGAAACCGTATCGAACCGGATGCCATATACCGTTAGGTAGCCCCCCGTTACCTTTGAACCTGCCGGAACTGGTCGAACCCGGGAGGAGGGCAGGACTCATCAAGCCCGGCCGTCCGCTTCCCGGGCTCGACCGCATACGTGCAGACCGAGGGGTAGTACCGGGTGACATACTCCTTGAGCATCCGGAGAGCACAGTACTGCGGGGCGATGCTCTTTATCGACTCCTTCATCAGCCGGACCCACTTGTGCGGGACGTTGTTCATCGTCCTCGAGTAGTAGAGCGGTGCGATCTCGTTCTCGATCAGGTCGTAGAGCGTATTTGCATCCGCCCGGTTGTCCTCTGCGTGGCCCTCGAAACCCCAGCCGTTCCTGCCGTTGTAGCCCTCGACCCACCAGCCGTCGAGGATCGAGAGGTTCAGCACCCCGTTCATCCCCGCCTTCATGCCGCTCGTGCCGCTCGCCTCCATGAGCGGGACGGGGGTGTTCATCCAGACGTCGACGCCGTGGACCAGGTAGTGCGCAACCTGTTCGTCGTAATCCTCGACAAACGCGATCCGGCCCCCGAACCGCGGGTCCTGAGAATACTGATAGATCCTCTGCAGGATACGCTTGCCCTGATCATCGGCCGGGTGGGCCTTCCCGGCGAAGATGAACTGCACCGGCCTCCAGCGGTTGTTCACGATCCGGTCGAGCCGGTCGATGTCCTCGAAGATGAGGTCCGCCCGCTTGTAGCCCGCGAACCGGCGGGCGAACCCGATCGTCAGCGCCGAGGTATCCAGCATGAGCCCCTCGGCCGCGAGATTCGCGGGCTCATCCCGGTGTCCCGCCCATTTGATGCGTTTTCGCTCCCGGATCCGGGAAAAGAGTTTCATCTTCAGCCACTGGTGCTCGCGCCAGAGTTCATCGTCCGGAACCTCGTCGACCACCTCCCAGATGACCGGGTTGTCGTAGTCCTCCCGCCAGTTCGGGTAGACCGCATCCATGTACCGGTCTAAAAGCGTCTCGATCCGGTGGTTCAGCCACGTGGGCATGTGGACGCCGTTCGTGATGGCGTCAATCGGCACCTCCCCCGGCGGAAGGTCGGGCCAGAGGGGCTGCCACATCTCCCTGGCGATCTCGCCGTGCCTTTTTGAGACGCCGTTGTGAAAACGGCTCATCCGGAGCGCAAAGGCGGTCATGTTGAACCCGGCGCCCGGATTATGCGGGTCCTCCCCGAGCGCCATGAACTCGTCCCAGGAAAGACCGAGCGACGGGCAGTAACTGCGGAAGTACTTCGCTATCAGATCCCCGGGGAAGACGTCGTGGGCGGCGGCGACGGGGGTGTGGGTGGTGAAGACCGAAGTGCCCCGGACCTGTTCACGCGCCTCCTCAAACGGCATCCCGGCAACGAGGCGCTCCCGGAGCCGTTCCAGGAGAGCGAACGCCGAGTGCCCCTCGTTTAAGTGCATCGCCGCGTAATCGATACCGAGGGTGTGGAGGACCTTCCGGCCGCCGATACCGAGCACCACCTCCTGCCGGATACGGTATTCAAGTTCCTTTAAGTAAAGGCGGTGAGAGATGCTCCGGTTCTCGGGGAGGTTCTCATCGATATGGGTGTCGAGGAGGAAGAGGGGGACCGTTCCCACCTGCACCTTCCAGACGGCAACGTAGATGGGAGGCTCGATCAGGGGGACCTGCACCACAAGTTGCCGGCCGTCGTCGCCTGTCACCCGGAGAACCGGTGCGGCGTCGCGGTCCAGCACCTCGGCGACGTTCTTCTGCCACCCGTTCGCTTCCATGTGCTGGTGAAGGTAACCTTCGGCGTACATGAACCCGACGGCAACCATCGGCACGCCGAGATCGCTCGCTGCTTTGACGTGGTCGCCCGCGAGGACTCCGAGCCCGCCCGCGTAGAACGGGAGCGAGTGGTGCAGCCCGAACTCGCTTGAGAAATAGGCGATCGTCAGTGGTCTTTGCCCGGGGTATTGCTGTGCGAACCAGCTTGTCTTCGGTTCCATGTCCTGCCGGAACCGGTACATAATGACGTCGTAGCGGCGAAGAAACTCCGGGTTTGCCGCCGCCCGCTCGAAGTAGCGCGGCGGTGTATCCAGGAGCATCCTGACCGGGTTGTGGCGGCTCATCTTCCACTCCGCCCGGTTCAGCAGTTTGAAGAGGACGGTCGCCGAGGAGTGCCAGCTCCACCAGAGGTTGTACGCGAGGTCGACGAGTCCGAAGATCCGTTCCGGGACATGGGCAAATCGGTCGTAAGGTATTTCCGTCTTCATCCGCCCGGCATTGCCCGTCGCACCTGATAAGTGCTTCTGTCGGGGCGCCGGATCACCGCCGCTCTTCGCGCTCCATGATCTCCCGGATCTTCCTCTCTTCCCACCTTCTGCCGAAGATCCGGCCCTCAACATAGACGCCGAACCAGTGGAGCGCCACGCCAATCCCCCAGAAAAAAGTCACCCAGTGAACTACCCCCCACCCTTACGGATTAGAGTACGAGGTGTTCATAGAATCCCCGGATCTCCTCGACCCGTCTCCTCGCACGGACATACCGTTCCTGTTCGTCCATGGGCCCCGGTTGCGAACCCGGACTCTTATACCTACCTGTGCCGCCGATGGTTCGCATCGGCGGGGTGAATGAGCCCCCGAAGGAAGAACGGAGCGTGATGATACGATGATCCCTACAGATCCTTCCCGGAGGGGTCGGAGAAGAATAGAAAGACATTATACATGCCTGTTGCCGATCTTCCTTCACCAGAAAGACGGTGGAGCGTGAACCCGGGTGCGACGGATGATCGAGGCGGAGAGCCTCACGAAGAACTACGGCAGCGTCACCGCGGTGAACAGGGTATCCCTTTCCGTCGCGGAAGGGGAACTCTTCGGCCTGCTCGGGCCGAACGGCTCGGGCAAGACGACGATGATCCGGATGCTGACCGGGCAGGTCCGGCCGACCGCCGGGACGGCACGGGTGATGGGACTCGATGCGGCAGAAGACCCCATCGGGGTCCGGCGACTTGTCGGGATCATCCCCGAGCAGGAAACGCCGCCGAGTTTCCTCACCGCCGAAGAGTACCTCCATTTCGTCGCCGGCATCCGGAACCTCGACCGCGTCCGCGAGCGGTGCGACCGCTGGTTTGACCTGCTGGAGTTCCGGGACAAAAAGGACGTCCTCTGCAAAGACCTCTCGCGGGGCACCCGGCAGAAACTGATGTTCTCCCAGGCCTTCCTCCACGAGCCCCGGCTCGCCATCATCGATGAACCGCTCATCAACCTGGACCCCATCGTGCAGCGGACGGTCAAGGACTTCCTGCAGGAATACGTCCGGGACGGCGGGACCGTCTTCCTCTCCACCCACATCCTTGAGATCGCCGAGGAGATCTGCGACCGGATCGGGGTCATCCACAACGGGCGGCTCCTCTACGCCGGCTTCGTCGAAGACCTTGTCCGGTCCGGCCATAGCCTTGAGCCCTTCTTCCTTGACCTGGTGCGGGGCGATACCGGTGCCTGACCTCTTTTTTGCGATGATGAAGGAAGAGTGGCGGATGCACTCGACCGTCTTCGGGAGCCGCGGGTTTGCGCTCTTTCCGGCGGTGGTCGCCGCCTTTGCCTTCTTCGGGTCGCTCACTCTCCCGCTCTTCTCGGATGCGCTCCCGTACAGCGCGGTCGCCCTTCTTGCGCATCTCTTCTTTCTGCTCGCGGGGTTGATGGTGGGATCGTTCGGTCTTGCGGGGCGCGAGTTCATGAACCGCCGGTTCGGGCAGATAAGCCTCGTTGCCTACGCCTCCCGGAGCCTCCCCGTCTCGGAGCGGCGGATTTTTGCCGCGTTTCTTGCGAAGGACACCGTCTACTACATCCTGCTCTACGTCCTCCCCTTTGCGGCGGGGTTTGCCGCGGCAACGCCCTTCATCTCCCTCAACCCGGCCCTGGGCCTTCTCGCGCTCGTCTCTCTCATGCTCGCTTTTCTCCTCGGACTCGCCGCGGCCTGTTTCCTCTCGACCCTCTATGCACACTCCGTCCGGCTCTTTGCCGGAGCGGTTGCGGTAATTGCAGCGGTTGCGGCACTCGCGCTCCGGACGGCGCACTCCGGCATCGCCGGTCTTCCCCCGTACGCCTTCTTCATCGACCCGGGCCCGGAACCGCTTGCGCTCGCCCTCCTCCTCATCCTGGTCCCGGCCGCCGTATCGGTGCTCTTTGTCACCGTCGATTACCCGGATCGGAAAAAGCGGTTCAGAAACAGCCTCGACCCCCTCATCGGGAGGCTCCGCGCCCTCGGGAGCGCACACTTCATCGCCAAGGACGCCCTCGACCTGCTGCGGAGCGAGGGCGGCGCCGGAAAGGTGATCTTCTCGTTCCTCCTCCCCCTCGCCCTCGTCTGGGTCTGTCTCCGGGTCCTGATCCGGTTCATCCCGGGCATCGACCCCCTCGTGGTCTTTGCGGTCCTTCTCGGGGTGCTCTCGGCCACCATCTATAACTGGCTGACCGAGTTCGACTCTTTCTCGTCCTACGCCTTCCTGCCGGTGAAGGTCTCGGAGGTGATCGACGGAAAACTGAAGAGTTACGCCCTTCTCGGCATCCTCCCGGTCGCGGTGCTCGTGCTTGCGGCGGCGACCGCCGGCGAAGCGGGGGCGTTCCTCCCGGCCTTCGTCGCGTTTATCTCGGTCTCGGCCTACACCCTCTCGGTGACGGTCTATCTCACCGGGCTTCACCCGAACGTCATGCTCTACCACGCCGGAGTCTTCCTCTGCTACCTGCTCGCGATAAGCCCGGCGCTCCTCCTCCTGATCTTTGCGTCGATCCTCGACCCGGCTTACGCGTTTTTGAGCCTCTTCCTCATCCCGCCGGCGGCGCTCCTCATCGCCCGCGGGCGGACGAGGTGGCAGGCGTGGGAGATGCCGGGATACTGACACATTCGCCCCGCGCACGGCGCGGCTTCAAGACCTGTGCGGGAGATACCGAAATATACACTACAGAGGCGGCACAACAAACACGCTGAACCCATTATCTTGCTTTTGGCGGGTATTTCTCAGGAAGATATGCAGAAAGTGATCAGCGACATAAGGATGGAAGAAGCAGCAATCAAAAAGATCCGAACTCTCCGGCTCATCCGGGGGCAGTTGCGATTGAACTCCGCGGAGACGGGAGCATGACCCCCGTTCGCATCTTCATCAGCAGCGTGCAGAAGGAGTTTGTCGACGAGCGGGCGGCCCTCCGTGACTACCTGCGAGGCGACGCACTGATGCGGCGATTCGTCGAGGTCTTCCTTTTCGAAGACGTCCCGGCCGCCGACCGCCGCATAGATGACCTGTATCTGGACGAAGTTCGACGCTGCGACCTCTATGTCGGGCTGTTCGGAAACGACTACGGCGTCGAGAACGCCGAGGGGCTCTCTCCGACCGAGCGGGAGTTTGACCTCGCCACTGCCGAAGGAAAGCACCGGCTCATCTACGTCAAGGGCTCGGACGACGAGGCCCGCCACCCGAAGATGTGTTCCCTCGTTAGAAGGGCGCAGGCGAGCCTGATCCGAAAGCGGTTCAACACCTCCGCCGAACTTGTCGCAGGACTGTATACGGCGCTGGTCGGATATCTGGAGGAGAAGCAGTTGATCCGCTCCGGTCCCTTCGACGCGGCTCCGTGCACGAAGGCGAAGATAGAGGATCTGGATCCGGAGCGTATAGCGCGGTTCATTCGTACGGCCAGAAAGACCCGACAGTTCCCCCTCGTCGATGGCGCTTCTCCCCAGGAACTGCTGGAGCATCTGAACCTGCTCGACGACGGGCAACTAACGAACGCGGCTGTCCTCCTCTTCGGCAAACAGCCGCAACGATTCCTGATCTCTTCCGAGCTCAAGTGCGCCCACTTCCACGGTACCGAGGTGGCCAAACCGATCCCATCCTATCAGGTCTACAAAGGCACGGTCTTCGATCTCGTGAACGCGGCGGTGGATTTCGTCCTCAGCAAGATCGCCCTCGCGGTGGGTACACGCGAGGCCGGCCCGCAGGCGCCGGTACAATACGAGATCCCGAAAGAGGCGGTGGCGGAAGCAATTGTAAACGCCGTCGCCCACCGCGATTACACCAGCAACGGCAGCGTGCAGGTGATGCTCTTTTCGGACCGCCTGGAGGTCTGGAACCCGGGCGAGCTCCCACCGTCCCTGACCCTCGAAAAACTCCGGCAGGCCCATGGGTCGGTACCGGGCAACCCGCTCCTCGCAGAGCCCATGTATCTCGCCGGATACATCGAGCGGATGGGTACGGGAACGCGGGACATGATCCGACACTGCATCGAGGCAGGTCTGCCGGAGCCGGATTTTGCCGGGAGCGTGCGGGTTCCAGACGATCATTCGCCGGGCTCCGGCTCCCGGGCGGGGGTCGCAGCCAGAGTCACAGCCGGAGTCACAGCCGGAGTCACAGCCAGAGTCGCTAGAAACGAGAATCCTTCTCCTCCTGGAGGGCGACCCGAGGTCAAAAGCGGAGTTGTCCCGGGAACTCGGGCAGAAGAGGGTCTCAGGGCAGCTCAACAAGGTCGTCCGTCAGCTCCTGGCCGACCGTATGATCCGGTACACCATCCCCGAAAAACCGGGCAGCCGGAACCAGAAGTACCTTCTGACCGATAAAGGCCGGGTAGCGCTCCCGAAATCCGGTTCGAGAGAGGATACACCGTGAGCGCGGGAACGCCCGGGATACATGCGAAAGGGGCATTCTGCGGTCACGCGGCCATCCGCTTCTTCGCATATTCGTCCCAGTGGGCCTCAAGGAACCCCCGGATACCCCGGCCGGGTTTGTACGGCGGATAGATCCGGCGGTAAGCCTCCTCGGCGCCGGCAAGGCTCTCCGTCGGCAGGACGTCGGTGTAGGCCGCGAGGTAGAGGAGCCCGATCGCCGCCGACCGGGAGACCCCGAAGCCGCAATGGACCAGCACCTGGCGGCCCTCCGAGAGGCACCGGTCGATGAAGACGAGAGCGGCGTCTATCGCCTCCTTCGGAACGTCGGCGGGGTCCCTTGAGTCGATCAGGTTGAGCATCAGCCGGTTCCCCCGGCGGGCGACCAGGTGCTCGGGGTGGTCCGGCGGCACCGTGCCGAGGGGGGAGTAGGTGACCGCCAGGCAGTGGTAGGGGCTCCGGCAGGCGTGCACCACGCACCAGGACTCGTGGGCTTCCACCGCGACCTCATAGTCTTCCTGTGTTCCGATGTACAGGTTCGGATAGATCTCGATCATGCGCTTCGTCCTCCCGTCTCAAGCACGTAGGCCGCAGCACCGAGGAGCGGCGCCCGCCCGCCGAGTTCGGAGACGGCAATCCGGGGAAGGGGAAGGTAACGGTCGATGCGGGGCTCCATAAAGCGGATCACGGTATCTCCGTAGTAGCGGGCGAGCGGCCCGTCGATCACGATCACGTCGGGGTTGTAGGCGACGATGACGGCCGAGACGCCCCGCGCGTTCACCTCCCCGAGCGCCTCCATGAAGGCGAGGGCGACGGGGTCCCCCGCCCGGGCCGCCTCGAAGATCGCCCGGGTCGAACCGGCGTCAAAGGCGACCGGCCCGACGCCGGCCCGCTCCCGCCACGCCGCGAAGAACCGCGGAATGTTCTTTGCAGAGGCGTAGCCCTCCCAGTGGCCCCGGTAGCCGCACCCGCAGACGAGGTTGTAGCGGGTATCAACGGGGATGTGCCCGACTTCGCCGGCATTGCCGTCCGCTCCGAGGAGGAGACGGCCGTTCACCACCGCGCCACCGCCGATCCCGGTGGAGAGGGTGATATAGACGGCGTTGTCGGAGCCGCGGGCGGCGCCCGACCACCGTTCGCCGAGGACACCTGCCCGGGCGTCGTTGACCAGAGAGACCGGCAACCCGAACCGTTTCCCAAGGGGTTCGGTGACCTCCACGACCGGAAAGGCCATGTTCGGCGAGTTGACGACCCGCCCGCGGCCGAGGTCCAGGGGGCCGGCCGATGCGACGCCGATAGCCGTTGCCTCCCGCCCCCGCGGCGATGCAAGGAGAGCCTCCACCCGGGCGGCGATCGCGGCGGTGATCGCCGTCCCGGACGGCCCGAGAGTCGGCGTCGGGACGGCGGTATGGGCGAGTACGGTCGCATCGGAGGTCACCAGGGCGGCACGGAGGTTGGTCCCGCCGAGGTCAACGGCAATTACGGTCGTCATATCATGGTCTCTCCCGGAGTGAGTCTACTCCTCACGAAATTACGCAAACGAGCGGCATAAACCTACCCATATCCCGCGTCAAACGCCCTCTCCCACCGCCAGACAGGGATACTTCTCCCGGGGGTACCTGCCCTGGACCGATTCGCGGACGAACTGCTCCCTCGACGCGGCGGAAAGGAGACTTTCGTAGACATCCTTTGGAACGCCGACATAGCGGTAGGCGTTGGCGTTTCCGCAGACGATGAGGAGCGCCCTCGTTGTGGGGTCGTAGCCGACGGACTGTATCCCCACGGCTGAGTGTTGAGGCATACCGGAGGGTAGTGGCCGATGGTAGTGATAGCGGTTGCGGCCGCCGGGGGGCCCGCACCCGCCACCCCGGGGTACACTCCCACCCGTCAACCTCATAACGTTCGAACGCTATTCTCCATTTGAGGATACCTGCATGGCACGAAGAGATGTAACCACCAGAGAGGCAAAGGCGATGGGCGAGCAGATCGGGATCGCCTGGAAGGAATTCGACGTCGAACAGTTCCGGCGCGGCATGATCGTCGAACTCGAACACGGCCTCCGCGATCCGGCAACAAACGTCACCGACGACGACCTCCTCCTGACGGCAAAGATCGCGCTTGCCCACCTCAACGAGTTCCCGGACTACTACGACCGGCTTGAGAAGATGGAAGACGAGGCGGAGGCCTACTGGGCGAAGGAGAAGGCTTAAGGTTTGTGAGCGGCAATTCGGCGGCTATACGGGCTTTTCCTGCAACGGCGAGGGAGCGGACGCCCCGGGACGGGAGACCGGCTCCCGGACGATCCCCCAGAGGTCCACATCCTCATAAACACTCCATTTCCGGACATGCTCCCGGAAACAGCCTTCGTGAACCATCCCGCATTTCTCCATGACCCGGCCGGACGCCGGGTTCCGGGAGAAGTGCATGGCGTAGATCCGGTGCAGTCCGAGAACGCAAAACCCGTAATCGATCACCGCACGGACCGCCTCGGTAGCATACCCCCGGCTCCAGCAGGGTTGCGCGACCCAGAACCCGAGCTCGCCGCGGGCGTGATCAGCGTCGATCCGCAGGCGAACGCCGCCGATGAGGGTCCCCTTCCCGGCAAGCGTAACGGCGAAGGCTGCGGCGTCGCCGCGCTCGATGCCCCCGCAGATGGAGGTGATCCAGACCTCCGCGAGGCCGTCCGGGTAGGGGTAGGGGAGGAGGGTCGTTGCAGCAACAGCGTAGTCGCCGCACAGCCGTTGAACCGCGTGAGCGTCCGCGAGGGTAAACGACCGCAGGAGCAGACGGTCGGTGGCAAGGGTGGGTTGCGTTCCCATGAATACTCCCATGGCACCGACCGGTAATAATCCTGCCGCGACGCCGTCCGGCCCCTCTCCCGGGCGCCCGTACAAAAATCTTCCCGATTCTATCGGGAGTCTTCTTTCCCGGCATTATCGCGCGTTCGATGCAGACGGAGAGTTAGGCAATCTGGTTTTTGAGAAGGGTGTATATTATCGATTGTATTCGCCAACCAGCAACCTTTATTAATTTTTGGTCTGTATTCCATCATGCATGATAAAAGTCGCGATCAACGGATACGGCACCATCGGTAAACGGGTAGCCGATGCGGTCGCCGCACAGCCCGATATGGAGATCATAGGGGTCTCAAAGACAAGCGTCTCCGCCGAAGCATACATTGCAAAAGAGCGCGGGTACCCCCTCTACATCGCAGACCTCGGGAGAAAGCCGGCGTTCGAGAAGGCCGGGCTTGAGGTCGCCGGCGACGTGGAGACGATGCTCAAAGCCGCCGACATCATCGTGGACGCCACACCCGGTGGCGTCGGGGAGAAGAACAGGCCAGTCTACGAAAAACTCGGGAAGAAGGCGATCTTCCAGGGCGGCGAGGAGCACGAGGTCGCCGGATTCTCTTTCAACGCCCACGCGAACTACAAAGAGGCTATGGGCAGGCAGTTCGCCCGGGTCGTCTCGTGCAACACCACCGGGCTCGTCCGGCTCATCACCGCCATGGATCGGGCCTTCGGCGTCGAACGGGTCCGGGCGGTGATGATCCGGCGGGCGGCGGACCCCGACGACATCCAGCGGGGGCCGGTTGACGCCATCGTCCTCAACCCGGTCACCATCCCGAGCCACCACGGCCCCGATGTCCAGACCATCCTCCCGAGCGTAAACATCGTCACCCTCGCGATGATCGTCCCGACGACGTTGATGCACATGCACTCTGTCCAGATCGACCTGAAGCGCGAGACCACGCGGGAAGAGGCGCTGAAGGTCCTTGAAAACCACAGCCGCATCGGGATCGTCCGCAAGGCCACCGGCATCAAGAGCAACGCCCAGCTCCGGGAGTACACCCAGGACCTCGGCCGGCCGAGGACGGACCTCTGGGAGAACGGGGTCTTTGAGGAGTCGGTCGCGGTCCTCAACGGCAGGGAGTTCTACTGCTTCCAGGCCATCCACCAGGAGGCCGACGTCGTCCCCGAGAACGTCGACTGCATCCGCGCCATGATGGGGACCGTGAAGGACCCGGAAGAGTCCATCAGGACGACCAACAAAGCGCTCGGTCTCGTCGCCATCGGGTGAACGGAGGGCAGAGGGAGGAAGGCACGCACCCCCACCAAAACAATTTTTCCCGGGGGAGCGCGGCGCCCCTCACGCACCGGGCGGTTTGAGTCTCCCCCGGCCGATCCGGACCGATCCGGGAAGCGAGGGCATCATCCGGGATTCTCCGGCGCCGAGACTTTTCGGTCGAGATCCTCAAGGCACACCAGAACCTGATCCCCGGTGACGATGTTCTGGACATCACTCTAGGAGAGGTCCGGGTTTCCCATGAGATTGAGAGTTACTCTCTCAAATCCCGCTTTCGTTGGAAGTATACATGTATCCTCTCTACATTATGGTTTTCTTGTTGGCTTTTGTGATAGATCTCTATAAACGTAACAACGTTGCATGCAGGATCGATGGCATATATAACTCTTAGACCGCTCCGAGCGCCGCCTTTGAGACATCGGCATCGAAATTGCTTTACTTTATATACTGGATCATCTCCTGCTTCTTGCCCTAAGGGGATGCGATACGTTTCGGGTAATAGATGAGGATATTTCGCAACAAACGCCTTTTGAAAGACTTCCCAATCACTGTCAAGAGTCTTATATTTTTTCTTCAGTTTTTTAAAATCCCGCCAAAATTCCCCCAAAAAGCGATATTAGGGGGAGACAGGTTGTTCATATTCTCTCACTGAAGTTTGCGGGTCTCTGTAGAACACAAGTTCGTAGTCAATTTCTCCGTTAGGTTCGGTGGCCATCCACGGGAGATCGATGTGAGACAACGCGCTCACTTGCGCCGCCGTCATATTGGAATATTTTGCGAGGGTATTTTCTATATGCTGTAGCTCTTCGGCGCTTAATAAACTTATGTCAGGCTCCTCATTCGAAACATATCTTTTTTGATCGTAGCCGTGATATTTTGCCATAAATTGAGTTATTTTTCCTTCAGTCTCCAGTTCTGTTAAAATTGCGTCAAAATGACTTGGAGCGGGACCATGCTCAAGCCTGAAATAACGTTCGCCGGTTAACTTCCGCTCATATAACTCATAGAAGTCAAATTCGGCGAAATACAGGATCTTGTAGAGAACTGTTTTGCCGACATTGGGAGCGTGACATGAACGACTAATGGCATAATGTAAGACTTGTTTAAATTTTTTCATGGTTAAACGAATTTTTCATTGTGTATGCAGCCATAAACCTCCTCCCCAGGGTTCTCTCCTTTCAGAGATCCAAAGCCATGATCAAGTGCGCCTGCCCCTTGCACTTGTATTCCAGATATCCGCAATGTAACACCTTGCATCGGCTTGCATTGTATTACATCGTTATACTCTAATGTACCCTATATATAATACTTACATTATTATATCAATTTATACTAATATTACCGAACTAACCTTTCTCGTCGATCCCTGCACATAGAGCCGGGCGGGGGAGGCATCGAGATCAGTATCATCAAAGGAGATAAAAACGCCTCTCCGATCCCCATACCCGACAATGCAAGAACCAGGACGAGCGCCCGCCCCAGGAGAGAGGTAAGGAAGGATCCGCTGGAGGAACTAATGATCGATCGATGCATCCATCGTCTGCGCGCCACCCTTCAGGAGACGGGTGGCAAGACGCTTCTGCTCGCGCGCTTTCAGCTACAGGCTGGTCTCCTCCAGCCACAGAAGGGAGGCCGTCCAATGGAGGCCAACAGTTTTCGGAGCATGGTCCCCAGGAAACCGATGAACCCCCGCAGATCCGTGAAGGGGTCGCGGTCTTCCTGCAGGTATCGGAGCGAGAGCCCGCTATAATCGTACTCCTTGCGCTCCCCTCCGGGGAGGTCGTAGACGTACTCAAGATAACGCCGGACGGCCCTCTCGTACGCCTCCCTGGTCGAACGTTTCCGGTAGAGGGCGAGAAAATCTGATAGACCATCATCATGAAGGGCTGGGTGAGACGGATGTGAACTACCCCGCGCTCTCGGGCGCGGCTTCCTGCTTCATTCCTCCTCCATTGAGGCAGGTCCACAGGCTCAACGGAGCGTTCCCCGCCTGATATCAGGGTGCTTGGTTCTCGCAACACAGATAGAACATTATTGGATGGGTTTAA
>NZ_DANC01000036.1:0-15240 GCF_002499755.1 Methanoculleus sp. UBA291
CTAAATGATGATTTATCACTCCCCCTGCCTCTAAAAAACAAATTTTTATCGAAAGGCAGGAGGAAGTATGAAAGACAAGTTAATTAAGGAGATTTATCACCTTTGGGCGCGACGATAGAATGTAAGCGAAGGCTATCCTATGCCATATACTGAAGCCAACTACGAAAACGCTGTCATAGAGGTGTTCCGCGGCACCCTGGGCTACGACTATGTTTACGCGCCCGACCTGACGCGGGACTACACCGACCCGCTCTATACAGACGAGTTGCTGCCCGCCCTGCGGAAGGTCAATCCGAAACTTCCGGAAGCCGCGCTTGCCGAGGCGATATATAAACTGCAGAATTTCGAGGGCGGCACATTCCAGCAGAAGAATGTTCAGTTTATGGATTACCTCCAAAACGGCGTATCGATCAACTATTACGACAGGGGCGAGCAACGGGCTGCGCTCGTGTATCTCGTGGACTACGAGAACGTAGAACGGAACTCGTTCATTATCGCCAACCAGTGGACAATCACCGAGAACAGCGAAAAACGCCCGGACATTATCGTGTTCCTGAACGGTCTGCCTGTGGTCGTGTTTGAGTTGAAGTCGCCCTCCCGCGAGGAAACCGATGTGAGTGAGGCGTTTCTGCAACTGCGGAACTATATGCACGAGATACCGTCCCTGTTCATCTACAACGCCTTTCTCGTGATGAGCGATCTTGCCATGTCCAGGGCGGGAACTCTCACGGCGGGTGAAGACCGTTTTATGGAGTGGAAAACGAAAGACGGCAGTTACGAGAATACGCAGTACGCCCAATTCGACACTTTCATTGAGGGAATGTTCGACAAGGTGCGGTTGCTCGACATTATCAGGAACTTCATCTGCTTCTCTGGGGACGCAAAAATTCTCGGTGCGTATCACCAGTATTTCGCCGTGCGGAAAGCCGTAGCCTCCACAGTCAAAGCCACCGTCACGGATGGCAAGGGCGGCGTGTTCTGGCATACCCAGGGCAGCGGCAAATCGCTGTCGATGGTGTTCTACGCCCATCTACTCCAAGAGGCTCTGAACTCGCCAACCATCGTTGTCCTCACAGATCGCAACGACCTTGACGACCAGCTTTTCGGGCAGTTTGCCAAGTGCGCGTCCTTCCTACGCCAAACACCCCTACACGCCGAAAGCCGTGTTCACCTGAAAGAACTACTCGCAGGACGGCAAGCCAATGGCATCATCTTCACCACGATGCAGAAGTTCGAGGAATCCTTCGAAATCCTCTCCGACCGCCGAAATATCGTTGTGATGGCTGATGAAGCCCATCGCGGGCAGTATGGCTTGGAGGAAAAGGTGGATGCGAAAACAGGCCGTGTCATCCTCGGGACGGCTCGCATTATCCGCGACAGCCTGCCCAACGCGACCTACATAGGCTTTACGGGAACGCCTATTTCAAGCAAAGACCGCTCCACCATCGAGGTGTTCGGCAACTACATCGACATCTACGATATGACCCAAGCCGTGGAGGACGGCGCGACCCGCCCCGTCTACTACGAGAGCCGTGTCATCCACCTAAAACTGGACGAAGATATTCTACGGCGCATAGATGCTGAGTACGACATTATGGCACAAAACGCCGAGCCATATGCCATTGAGAAAAGCAAGAAGGAACTCGGACAGATGGAATCCATCCTCGGCGCGGAGCAGACCATAACCACCCTGTGCGAGGACATCATCAAGCACTACGAGGAGAACCGCCAGTACGAATTGACGGGCAAGGCGATGATAGTCTCCTATTCCCGCGCTATCGCCATGAAAATCTATCGTAAACTGTTGGAACTTCGCCCCGAATGGGCGGAGAAGGTCGGCGTGGTGATGACTGAGAGTAACAAAGACCCCGAAGGGTGGCGGGGCGTCATCGGCAACAAACGCCACCGCAACGAGATGGCAAATCGGTTCAAGGACAATGACGACCCGCTGAAAATCGCTATCGTTGTTGATATGTGGCTGACGGGTTTTGACGTGCCGTCACTGGCTACAATGTACGTTTACAAGCCGATGGCGGGACACAGCCTGATGCAGGCAATCGCTCGTGTCAACCGTGTTTACAAGGATAAAGAAGGCGGCTTGGTGGTCGATTACGTCGGCATCGCTTCCGCGCTGAAGCAGGCGATGAACGACTACACCAACCGCGACAAGAACAACTACGGCGATACCGACATTGCCAAGACTGCGCTGCCGAAGTTCATCGAGAAACTGGAAGTTTGCCGCGATCTATTCCACGGCTTCGACTACTCGGCGTTTATGGCGACCGAGAGCGACCTTGTCCGTGCCAGGACCATTACGGGCGGCGTGAACTTCCTTTCGAGCATTGAAAGAGCAAAGTCCAGTGTGGTCCGTGAAGGTTACAACCGGCGGGCTTCAATGGTCGCCGAGTCGTCGGCGGCTTACGCGGACACGCCGAGCAAAAAGGACGTATTTATCAAAGAGGCAATGCTACTCCGTCAGGCTTTGTCCCTCTGCCGCTCGCTGCTCAATGCCGAGCAGCGGTTTGAAGCCGCCTACTTTGAGGCGGTGCGGACACTCCTCACCCGTATCACAGGTGAGGGCAAGCCACTCTCCCTGAAAGAAATCAACGCCCGTATCAACGAACTGCTGAAAGCGAGCATTCAGAGCGAGGGCGTTATCAACCTGTTCTCCGACGTAAACACGGAATTTTCGCTCTTCGACCCGAAGTTCCTCGATGAAATCGCCAAGATGAAAGAGCGCAACCTTGCCGTCGAGATTTTGAAAAAGCTGCTTGCCGAGCAGGTGTCGCTTTACCGCCGGACGAACCTCGTCAAGAGCGAGAAATTCTCAGAAATGCTCTCCCGTGCAATGAAAGCGTACCTCAACGGTATGCTCTCCAACGAGGAAGTCATCGCCGAACTGATGAAGATGGCAAAGGATATGGCTTCTGCCCAAGCGGAGGGCGACGCGATGGGCTTGACCGACGAGGAGTTGGCGTTCTACGATGCCCTGACCCGACCCGAAGCTGTCAAGGACTTCTACCAGAACGAGGAACTCGTGGCGATGACCCACGAACTCACGGATATGCTCCGCAAAAACCGTACCATCGACTGGCAGAAGAAGGAGTCCGCCCGCGCCGGTATGCGCCGCATGGTCAAGAAACTGCTGAAGAAGTACAAGTACCCTCCGGAGGGTATGGAAGACGCTATCGCCACCGTCATCGGTCAGTGCGAGATGTGGACGGATAATTAGCTAAAAACCCTCATGGTGCCCGGGCAACATGCATAGAGAATTAAAATGGCCGGGTGGCCATGGGTGAGAGAGGAGAGGCCACCAACACCCTTCGCAGATTTTCATACAAAGATAAGGTCGTTTAGATTCGCGCGATCCGCCCGACGGCTTCCCTGAGGCTTTCCATCGAGGTCGCGTAGGAGAGGCGGAGCCAGCCGGGGGTGCCGAACGCAGTTCCCGGGGTGACCGCCACGTGGGCCTCACGGAGCCACGAGCGGGCGATCGCCATATCGTCGCCCTCGACCATCACGTAGGCGTAGAACGCCCCGTCCGCAGGAGCCGTGGCGTAGCCGAGGTCGCGGAGCGCCGGGACAAAGTAGTCGCGCCGACGCTCGAACTCGCGGCGCATCGATTCAACGCAGTCCTGGCTGCCCCGGAGCGCAGCGAGGGCGCCGAACATCGCAAACGTCGTCGGGTGCGATATGGTGTGCTGCTGCACCTTCTCCATCTGCCGGACGATCGGCCGGGGAGCGACCGCGTAGCCGACCCGCCACCCGGTCATCGCGTAGGCCTTCGAGAACCCGTTGACGGTGATCGTCCGTTCCGCCATCCCGGGAAGGGAGGCGAGAGAGACATGCTCCTTCCCGTAGACCAGCTTCTCGTAGATCTCGTCGGAGAGAGCGAAAAGGTCGTGGTCCCGGCAGATATCGGCGATCAGCCGGATTGAGTCCCCGTTCAGCACCGCACCGGAGGGGTTCGAGGGAGAGTTGACCACGATCATCTTCGTCCGGGTCCCGACGGCCTCAAGCAGCGTATCGTCGACCTGAAACGTCGCGGGAGAGAGAGCATGGTGCCGGGCGCGCGCACCGCTGAGCCGGGCGCAGGGCTCGTAGGAGACCCACGAGGGATCGAGGACGATCACCTCGTCTCCGGGGTTCAGCACGGCCTCCATCGCCTCGTAGATGGCGTCCTTCGCGCCGCAGGTGACGATCACCTCGCCCTGCCGTGCAGAAAACCCGTTTTCCCGGGTTATCTTCTCCGCTATCGCGCCCGTCAGCGCAGGGATTCCGGTGCTCGGGGCGTAGTGGGTCTCTCCCCTCCTGAGGGCCTCGATGCAGGCGTCCTTGATGTGCGTCGGGGTGTCGAAGTCCGGCTCCCCGATCGAGAGGCTGACGACGTCGACGCCCTCCGCGGCCATTTTCTTCGCGGCGTTCGAGATCTCTATCGTCGCGGAGGGAGGTATGCCAGAAACCTTTTCTGAGAGGCTCTTCATCCCAATCGCTGGACCATCTTCACGGCCGACTCCACAGCACGCTTGGCGTAGTCGATACGCTCGGTCGCTTCCATCCGGGTCATCCCCGGCCCGGAGATGCCGAGGGAGACGGGCTTATCGTACTCGAGAGAGAGGTCGATGATCTTACGCGCGGCATGCTGGACGACGATCTCGTCGTGCTGGGTGGCGCCCTCGATGACGCACCCGATGGTGACGACCGCGTCGACATTCCCCTCGTTGAGCAGTTTCTTGATGGCGAGCGGCATATCGTAGGCGCCGGGGACGTAGAACGTCTCGGTTACCTCCGCCCCGAGGAACCGGGCATGTTCGCGGGCCTCGATCTCCATCATATAGGTGATGTCGCGGTTGAACTCCGCGACGACAAATCCAAGTTTTATCGTCATTTCAATCCTATCCTTATGGTACTACTCGCACCGGTTGTTGATAATCCTCACTTTTCGCACTAGAGACGTGCAGGCCCGACGTCCTCGAACCCCTGCCGCTGGCCGGTCCCGGCGAGTTTTTCAAGCTCCTTCGGGTGGAGGGCGAGCCTGACGGCGTTCACCGCATGCTCCCTCGTCCGCTGCTCCATCAGCCAGGCAAGCTCCTTTGCGTCCTTTGCCTCGTCCTCGTGGACGAAGACCTCGATGATGTGCCGATTCGTCATGAGCTGGCAGAGGATGAGGCCCTGCGAGGCCTCGTGGGCGCAGACCTTGTCCTTCTCGGCCCGCCCGGGCATCCCGAGCGCCATCACGAGGTCACACCCCCGCTCCTCGATCAACTTCTTGCACGCCACCGGGAGGTCCTTGATGCCGGGGACGACGTAACGCTCCAGCCCCACGCTCGCATGCTTCCGGATCTCATCCGCGGCGATCCCGCCCATATCGACCCGGGCAAACGTGGTGTCGGCGATCCCGATCTTCATTCGAGGAGCACCCCGGCGGCCACCTCGACGCCGTCGCCCGCCTCAAACCCGGCCTTCCTGAGAGCGAACTGGACGGCCGCAAGGGTGCTGAGGATTTCCTGCGCTCCCACACCGCCCATGGTGCCGATCCGGAAGATCTTGCCCTTGAGGTGGTCCTGGCCGCCGGCGATCTCGATCCCGAACTTCTTGACGGTTCCCCGCAGGTCTTTGTCGGTGACGCCGCCCGGAATCCGCATGGCGGTCGCGGTGTTCGAGTAGGCGTGGTACGCGTCGAGCTTCGGGAAGAGGTCGACGCCCCACCCCTTCGCCGCGGCGCGGACGGCGGCTGCCATCCGGTGGTGGCGGGCGATCCGGGCACCGACGCCTTCCTCCTCGATCATCCTGCAGGCCTCGTGCAGCGCGAGGAAGAGCGGGACCGCCGGGGTGTAAGGGGTCTCCATCGGGGCGCTCTTGCCGCTCTTGCGGTATGCGGCCATATCGAGGTAGAAGGGGCGCTTCTCGGATATCCGGTCCCAGGCGCGTTCGCTGACCGCAACGGCCGCGAGACCCGCCGGGGCGGCGAGGCACTTCTGCGAGCCGACGACGGCGACATCAACGCCCCACTCGTCCATCCGGACGTCGTCGCCGCCGATGGAGGTGACCCCGTCCATGATGAAAAGCGCGTCGTGCTTCCGGGCAAGTTTTCCGACCTCGGGCGCGGGGTTCTTGATACCGGCGCTCGTCTCGTTGTGGACCATGGTGACGACCTCGGCCCCGGCCTCGAGTTCCCGCGCAAGGCCGTCAAGGTCGAGCGGGGTCCCCCACTCCGATTCGAGGGCGGTAACGCTGCCGTAGCGTGCTCCGATCTTGGCAAACCGGTCGCCGAACTTGCCGTTGACAAGCGAGACGATCTTTCTGTCCCGTGCGAAGTTCGCGACGCCGGCCTCCATGCCGGCGGTCCCCGACCCGCTGATGATATAAAGTTCGTTCGCGGTGCCAAAGAGGGTCTTTAAGGTCCGAACGGTGTCCGCGTACGCGGCCCCGAACTCGGGACCGCGGTGGTTGATGGCCTGTCGTGTCATTGCGGCGCGGACCCGCTGCGGGATCGGTACCGGCCCGGGGATCATAAGGAGCGGTTCGTTTTCCATGATAGATCAGTCCCTATCGTCTAGTCGAATCTGGACGCAAGTTCCTCAAGGAACTTGGATGTGGATTCATATCAACCTCTCCCACGATGCGGTATCGACAGAGAGATGAGGAGGCAGAAGCATACCAGAAGGAGTTATGGTTGATGTCGCAGTGATCTGCGGTTCGGCCTCGGACGGCCCCATCGCGGAGAAGGCGTTTGCGATTCTGAAGGAGCAGGGCGTATCCTACGACTACCGGGTGATCTCGGCGCACCGCGACCCCGATAAACTGGACGAATACGTGAAGGGGAGCAATGCCCGGGTCTTCATCGCAATCGCCGGGCTCTCGGCGGCCCTCCCGGGAGTGATCGCCTCGAAGACGCGGCGGCCGGTGATCGGCGTCCCGGTGAGCGGAAAACTGATGGGACTCGACGCTCTCCTCTCGATCGCCCAGATGCCGAAAGGCGTCCCGGTGGCCTGCGTCGGAGTGGACAACGGCGAGAACGCCGCCCTGCTCGCGGTCCGGATCCTCGGCGTCTCCGGCGCCTGACATACCCTTTTTACCCCGGCCGATAAGAAGAGAGTATGAAGCAGAGAGTGCTCTTCATCGGCACGAATAACGCCGACCGGACCCAGATGGCCGAAGGCTACCTTCGCGCCCGCTACGGCGACCGCTACGAGGCCTGTTCCGCCGGGATCGCCCCCACGGCGCTCAACCCGACGACCGTGCAGGTGATGAACGAGATCGGGATCGATATCGCCGGGCAGCGGGCGAAAGACCTCGGCCTCTTCGACGGAAAAGAGATGGACTACGTGGTCGCGCTCTGCTCCGGGGGGGTCTGCCCGATGTTTCCCTGGACACGAGAGACGATCCACGCCGACTTCCCGGACCCGGCCAGGGCCACCGGGACCCCGGACAAGGTCTTTACGGCCTACCGGCGGAGCCGGGACGCAATATGCGCCTGGATCGACGGGAAGTTCGGCGGAAAGTGAATAGCGGGCGAAAACCCCTCAGGGCTCCGGCCGGTCCTTCGGCGGCGCCTTGAGGATATCCCGCACCATCTTTATGGCGCAGAGGTCGCCGCACATCGAGCAGGTCTCGATCTCCCCGTCCCGCTCGTGGATGCGCCGGGCCTCCTCCGGGACGAGCGCCGTCTCGAACTGCTTCTCCCAGTCGAGCGCCCGCCGCGCCTCCGCCATCCGGATCTCGCGGTTCTTCGTCTTTGCGGCGGCGCGGGAGAGGCTCCCGACGTGCGCGGCGATCCTCGCCACCCTCGTCCCCTCCACGATGTCGTGGAGGTCCGGGAGCGCCAGGTGCTCGCTCGGCGAGACCATGCAGAGGAAGTCGGCGCCGTTCATTCCGGCAATCACGCCGCCTATCGCCGCCACCACGTGGTCGTAGCCCGGCGCCACGTCGGTCACGAGCGGACCGAGCAGGTAGAGCGGGGCGCCGTCGGTCAGCTCCTTGAGCGTCCGGACGTTGTAGCCGATCTGGTCGGCCGGGATATGCCCCGGCCCCTCGATCATCCGCTGCACCCCGGCGGCAAGCGCCCGCTTCGCGAGATGCCCGAGCGTCAGGTACTCCGTCGTCTTCGCGAGGCGCCCGGCGTCCACGAGCGCACCCGGGCGCATCCCGTCGCCGAGGCTTGCAACCACGTCGTACTCGGCGAGGATCTCGAGCAGGTAGTCATACTCGGCATAAAGAGGATTCTCCTCGCCGGTCGCGGCCATCATCGCCACGTGAAACGCCCCGCCCCGGCTGACAACGCCCATCGTCCGGGGGTCTGCCTGGAGCGATGCGAGGGCTTCACGGTTCACGCCGCAGTGCAGGGTCAGGAAGTCCACGCCCTGTCGGCAGTGCTCCCGGATCACCGAAAAGAGCAGATCGGCGTCCACGTCGGCCGCGTTCCCCGCCCGCCGCACCGCTTCGTAAACCGGGACCGTCCCGACGGGTGCGTCGAGAGCGAGAACCCGGCGCCGGATTCGGGCAAGATCACCGCCGGTCGAGAGGTCCATCAATGCGTCCGCCCCCTCGCGGAGGGCCGCCTTCGCCTTCTCGACCTCGAGGTCCTCGTCGCACCGGGTTCCCGACGTCCCGACGTTCACGTTGACCCGCACCCTGCACCCCTCCCCGATGGCGCAGAGCCGGTGCGCCCGCACGGGGTTTGCCGGGATGACGATCCGTCCGCGGGCGACGGCCCGTGCGGCACGGTACGGCACGAGGTCCTCTTCCCGGGCGATTGCCTCCACCTCCGGGGGAACCCCGCTCAGGCATGCGGAGATCAGAGTATGCATAAAAACCATTTGTCCGGAAGCCATATTAGTCTGCATGCCAGTCCGGTGGATCGCAAGCGGCACGGCCTATGCCAACTCGTTCGTTTACGGGAAGATCCTTGTGGATGCGGGCGTTCTCCCGACGGCGGTGGAACCGTACGCCGGAGAGATCGAGACGATTGTCATCACCCACGCCCATTACGACCATATCGCCCATGTCAGGGAGATATCCCGGCTCTGCGGCGATGCCGTCGTCTGCATCCATGAAGCGGACGCGCCCGGCCTCTCCGACGACGCCCGGAGCCTCGCCGGGCACTTCGGCGCCCGGGCACCCGGGATCGTCCCCGACGTCACTCTCTCCGACGGCGACCGCGTCGGGAGCCTCCGCGTGATCCACACCCCCGGGCACACGCCGGGCGGGATCTGCCTCTACGACGCGGCGGCGAAGGTGCTCTTCTCGGGGGACACCGTCTTCACCGGCGGTTCCTTCGGACGCTACGATTTTCCCGGCGGAGACCGCACGGCGCTCGCGGCATCCCTCGATCGTCTGAGCAAGATTGCGGTCGAGGGGCTCTATCCTGGACACGGCGAACCCGTCGCCTGCGACGGTTGGAGGCATATTGCGGCCGCCCGGGAGGCGCTCCGGCACCATGGATAAGGGGGTCTACGCCCTCATCCTCGAAAACCCGCGTTGTGAAGTCCGCATCGGCGCCCCGGGGACAAGGGAGTTTTCGGAAGGACGGCACATTTACGTCGGCTCGGCGCAGGGGAGCGGCGGGCTTGCCCGGGTGAACAGGCACGTAAACCTCGCCTTCCTCCGCGACCGCCAGCCCCGGTGGCACATCGACCGCCTCCTCCTCGACCCGCGCTTCACCCTTGCCGCCGCCGTCACCGCCGTCACCGACCGGGACTGCGAGTGCGACCTCGCCCGCGCCGTCGGCGGGTCTTTCGTCCCCGGGTTCGGGTGCAGCGACTGCACCTGCCCTTCCCACCTCTTCTACCGCCCGGGCGACCCGGTCCGGGAGGTCCTCGCAGCGTTCCGGGGTCTTGGCCTCGACGCCCGGATCACAAGAATCAAGAACGAGGGGAGCGAGCACTAGGTCATGAAGGTCCTAGGCATCTCCGGAAGCATGCGCAAGAACGGCAACACCGCACTCCTCGTCACCACCATCCTCGACCGGGTGCGGAAGGCGGGCATCGAGACCGAATACCTGACGCTCGCCGATATGGATATCCGGCCCTGCACCGGCTGCGAGGCCTGCCGGGAGGCGAAGTGGTGCGTAACGGAGGACGACGATTGGGGTTCTGTAGCGCAGAAGATGATCGACTGCGAGGTGCTGGTCCTCGGCGCCCCGACATATTACTACGACATCAACGGCCAGACGAAGAACCTGATCGACCGGACCTACTCCCTCTATCACGACAGACGGCTCGCGGGAAGGAGAGCGGTAGCCGTCGCCGTCTGCGCCGACCGGGGGGGCGAACGTTCCCTCGAGACGCTGGAAGGGTTCCTGAACGCCCACGAGTTCTCATACCTCGGCTACGTCTGCGCCAGGGGGTATATGCCGGGCGACGTCCTCTCCGACGAACACGCGATGAAGAGCGCCGCGGGCGTTGCGGATACAATCGTCAGATACCTCCGGCCGGAGGACTGAAAGGGCACATCCTCGAAGAAAGTGCCGCTACCGTCGGATGCCGGGTTCGTCCGCCGGAGGGCATACACTTATTAATCACCGGGGACATTCCCGCAGCCATGGCTCAGCAGATCCTGTGTCACCAACGCACAAGGCTCAGTTACAAGGACGCATTCGGCTACGTCATCCCGGTCGGGAGCACCAGCCTGATGGCCTGGGTGACCGATGAGGGAATGATCGGGACCGACGGGTTCGACATCGAAGCGCTGGCAAACAACGAGATCCCTGCAGCGATCGTCGGGGTCTCGGAGGATTCGACCCTCGATACCCTCGACGACCTGATGGACGCCGAGGTGAAGGCGGCAAACCTCCCGGCGGTGCAGCGCCGCATCGAGATAGGGATGCCGGGAAGGGAGGCCCTGAACCGGATGTGAGACGGCCGAAGGCCGGCTTCACACCAACTCGTAGGTCGTCGTCCGCTGCCGGAGCGTCCGCCCGAGGTCGTTTGCGATCCGCTGCATCTCGGCCGGGTCCAGGTAGTCGGAACCCTCCCCGCCGGCGTCGAGCGAGACGTCGTCGCAGAACATCGTCCCTCCAAAATCGTCCGCACCCGAGAGGAGCGACAGCCCCGTCATCTTCGTCCCCACCTTTCCCCAGGAGACCTGGATGTGGTCGAAGTTATCGAGGAAGAGCCGGGCGACCGCGGTCATCAGGATGTCTTCCCGGCCGGTCGCCCCGGGGTGGGCAAGCCCCGCCCGGTAGAGAGGGGTTTTCTCGTGGAGGAACGAGAGGGGGACGAACTCGGTGAACCCGTGGGTTTCGTCCTGGATCTCCCGGAGGATCGCAAGGTGCCGGGCCCGGTCCGCCTCGCTCTCGCAGGAGCCGTACATGATCGTCGCCGTCGATCGGATGCCGAGGCGGTGCGCCTCCCGGATGACCCGGACCCAGGTCGCCGTATCGCATTTATTCGGACAGATCACCTGTCGGACGCGGTCCACCAGGATCTCGGCCGCCGTCCCCTGCAGGGTCCCGAGGCCCGCCTCGCGGAGCCGCTCAATAACCTCAACGGTCGAGACCCCGCTTTGCTCCGCCGCCCAGGCGATCTCGTCCGGGCTTGCGGTATGGATGTCCACGGAGGGGGCGACTTCCTGCACACAGGAGATGAGGTCGACGTAGGAGTCGAGCGTGTAGTCCGGATGCACCCCCGAGAGGAGACAGATCTCGGTGACGTTTCGGCTCATCGCCGTCCGGGCCTTCTCCCGCACGGTCGCGAGGTCGTCGCGGAACGCCCCCGGGTCGCCGGCCCGCCGTCCGAACCCGCAGAGTCCGCAGAGATTCTTGCAGACGTTCGTGACGTGGATGTTCTGGTTCCGGACGTAGGTGGTGATGCCCCCGACCTTCCGCTCCCGGAGGGCGTCCGCCGCGGCGGCGATATCCCAGACGTCCCGGCCGCGCGTCTCGAAGAGACGCACCGCCTCTTCCTCCGTGAGCCGGTGGCCGGCGAGCACGTCGTCGAGCAATTCGTGCAATGAGTGCGGCATCGTTAACAACTCTCTTGTGCAGTCCCTGGATTTATTTCTCTTCATTTCGTCGTGCAAGGACGAAGTCGTGGATGAGGATAACGATGATGACGATGACGGCGAACTCCGCAAGGTGCAGGGGCAGGTAGCCGATGAGCGGCACCGAGAAGAGGGCCTTCCCGACGATCCACTCTTTCCTGACCGGCTCGACCACCCCGACGCCCACTATCCGGAGGTTCCCCTGGTCGATGGAGGGGTTGTTGTCCCCCCTGGTGATGTAGCCGCCGTGCGGGTCCTCGTAGTACTGCCCGAGGCCCGACTCCACCACGGCCGCGGTATCGACGTAGGTCATCGCCCGGTGAATGATCGGGTGGACGGAATCGGCGCCGTTCGGCCGGTAGACGATCACGTTCCCGTAGTCCCCGAAGGACGAGTAGCCGGTCAGCTCTCCCTCGGCCCAGGTCGTCAAGGAGCCGAACCGGTCTTCGTCGACGACGAGCACCAGGTCACCGACGTTCATGTTCGGGACCATGCTCTCCGACTCAATCGTGACCACCGCCGGCCAGGTGCCGGCGAAGAGGTAGAGAAGAAGGGCGATCCCGCCCACGACCGCGACGACCCAGAGAAGGTCCCGGGCGAGAGAGACGACCGGGTGGTCGCTCTCCCGGAACGCGGTGAGAGCCGATGCTGCACGCTGCAGCCAGGTGCTATCCGACATTGTTCTAAAGAGAATGCTATCCCTTCATATACATAAGTTCCCCGGATCATCCGGATCGGGGGTGAAACGCGAAAAAGATAAACCCATATTGCCCGGGGGAGAATATCATGGAGTCCATGCTCGCCAACGCCGAGATCGTACGCCGGTTCCTTGCGCTAAACCACCAGGTCCATCCCGACGTCGTGAGTTACATCCGGGAGCAGAACGATCCCTCGCTCATCGACCGGATAGCGGCGGCGGTCCCGGGCGGCACCCTGGTCGTCTCGCCCGAGCATATCCCGGGTCTCCGGAAGGTCCGGGACGGGACCCGGTTCCTCGTCGACCCGGAGCTTGAAGTGATCGCGGGGAGCGCCGGGACGACAGGGAGCGTCAGCGGGCACGAGGACGCCGTCCACTACTTCCGGGACCGCTACAACAGCCTCTCCTCAATGATGCGGGGCAGGATGGCCACGATGCCGATCGAGGCGCTGGTCAAATCCCCCCACCGCTACCGGGACGAGGAGTGCAGCATCATCGGGATGGTGGCCGACGTCCGGACGACCCCCAAGGGGCACCGGCTCGTCGAGGTGGAGGACCCTACCGGGACCATCCGGGTGCTCTTCAATAAGGGGAAGGGCGACGCTTTCGCGGAAGCCGAGCGGATCCTCCTTGACGAGGTGATCGGAGTCAAGGGAAAACTCTCGAACGACGGGGGGCTCCTCTTCGCCGAGCAGCTTTTCCGCCCCGACATCCCCATCAACAACGCCCCGTTCAAGAGCGACCGGCCCGGAAAGGCGGTCCTCATCTCCGACGTCCACGTCGGGAGCAACACCTTCCTCGACGGGGCGTGGAACCGGTTCGCCGACTGGCTCCAGGACTCCGACGCCGGCTACCTCCTGATCGCGGGCGATCTCGTCGACGGCATCGGCATCTATCCCGGACAGGAGAACGAACTGACGATCAAGAATATCTACGAGCAGTACGACATCTTCGGCGAAATGCTCCGGGACCTGCCCTCCCGGATCAAGATCGTTGCCGCCCCGGGGAACCACGACGTCGTCAGGATGGCCGAACCGCAGCCGGCAATCCCCCCGGAGTTCACCGGGACGTTCCCGGCGAACTGCACCCTCGTCGAGAACCCCTGCCTGCTGAATCTCCAGGGCGTCCGGGTCCTGATGTATCACGGCCGGGCAATCGACGACATGATCGGGCTCATCCCGGGGGCAAGTTACGAACGGCCGGGCGAGATCATGGAGGAGATGCTGAAACGCCGGTTGCTTGCCGCTCCCTACGGAATGCGGACCCCCATCGCCGCGATGAAGACCGACCGGCTCGTCATCGATCCCCTCCCCGAGATCCTCCTCACGGGGCACGTCCACATCTGCGGCATCACCCACTACCGGGGCGTCCTCGGGGTGAACACCGGCACCTGGCAGTCCCAGACGTCGTTCCAGAAGCAGATGAACATCAACCCCACGCCCGCGCGGGCGTTTGTCGTCGACCTCCAGACGCTTCAGCTGGAGATCGAGAATTTCAACGGAAGTTGACGGCCCCGGTGCCGGACAGCGGTATCCGGCCGTCCATACCTTCATCCCGCTATGCAGACAATCAGATAGAAGAGGAACTCCCGGATGAGGTGACGACATGCTCCGCATCTATCGCACGGTCGAAGCGGCCCCGGTGCCAAAGACGGAAGAGACCGGGCGGCTCGAACCCGGGTCCTGGGTCTCCGTGATCAACCCCTCAGCGGAGGAGATCGGGGAGATCGCGACGAAACTCTCGATACCGGGGGATTATCTCCGGGCGGCGCTCGACGAGGAGGAGCGCCCGCGGACCGAGAGCGAAGACGGCGTCACCCTGATCGTCATCGATATTCCGATGCCCTATCCGGAGCAGACGATCCTCTACACGACGATGCCCCTCGGGATCATCGTCGCGCCCGAGACCATCGTCACCGTCTGCCTCCGCGAGAACGCGATCATTGAGGATTTCACAACCGGCCGGGTAAAGCACTTTTATACCTTTAAGAAGACCCGGTTCGTGCTGCAGATCCTCTTTCGGAACGCATCCTATTTCCTCCAGTACCTGCGCCAGATCGAGCGGATATCCGACCGGATCGGGGCCGAACTGAATCAGTCGATGCGGAACCGGGAACTGATCCAGCTGATGAACCTGAAAAAGAGCCTGGTCTACTTCTCGACGTCGCTTAAGAGTAACCAGATCGTCCTCGACAAAACCCTGACGTTCCAGCCGCTCCGGATGTACGAGGACGACGCCGACCTCCTTGAAGACGTCATCATCGAGAACAAGCAGGCGATCGAGATGGCCAACACCTACTCGACGATCCTCACGGAGACGATGGACGCCTTTGCATCGATCATATCGAACAACTTCAACAACATCTTGAAACTCCTCACGTCGATAACCATCATCCTCGCGATCCCCACGATGATAGCAAGTTTTCTCGGGATGAACGTCCCGGTCCCCCTCCAGGATAACCCCTACGGGTTTCTCATCATCCTCGTCCTCTCCCTGATCGTCTCCTCGCTCATTGCGGTGGCCATCAATCGGAAAGGGTGGCTGTAGGCAGACGTTCGGGC